>CAMLOZ010000387.1 GCA_946481625.1 uncultured Haloferula sp.
CCAATCCTGGGACTACGCCACCACCATGACCTTCCCTTCCGTCGAGGCGCAGGATGCCTATCAGGAAGATCCGGACCACTACGTGTTCATCAATTCCTTCAAGGACTGGTGGGCGAAGGTCGAAGTGAAAGACCTGGAGAGGAAGATGCGGTAAGTTCCAAGATCCAAGGTCCAAGTTCCAAAGGACCTCCGACCTCCGGCCAATGAAAGCGCTCCAACTCGTCGCCCCCTCCGAACTCGCGGTGGTTCAACTACCGATGCCCGAGCCGCGGGCCGGCGAAGTCCGCCTGCGCGTGAAGGCCTGCGGGATCTGCGGCAGCGACCTGCACGGCATGGACGGCAGCAGCGGCCGGCGGATCCCGCCGATCGTGATGGGACACGAGGCAAGTGGTACGGTGGATGCCGTAGGTGAGGGCGTGACGGCCTGGAAGCCGGGCGACCGCGTGACCTTCGATTCCACCGTCTGGTGCGGCGAATGCGGCTACTGCCGCGAAGGCCGGGTGAATCTCTGCGATTCCCGGCAGGTGGTGGGCGTGTCCTGTGCCGAGTTCAAGCGGGACGGCGCTTTCGCGGAATTTGTCACGCTCCCGCAGCGGATCCTCCACCGCCTGCCGGAGGACCTGTCCTTCGGGGAAGCGGCCTTCGCCGAGCCGGTCGGCGTCGCGCTCCATGCGGTGCGCAGGGCGGGGAACGTGGGCGGAGCTACGGTGCTTGTCGTAGGCGCGGGCTTGATCGGGCTGCTGATCGTCCAGGCGTTGAAACATGCGGGAGCCGGGAAGGTGATCGCGGTGGATCTCGATCAGGGGCGCTTGAAGCTCGCCCGCGAGCTGGGGGCGGATGAAGCGCACCTTTCGGGAAGCGGAATGCCCCCCCTCCTGGTGGATGTCGCGATGGAAGTGGTGGGTGCCGCGCCGACCGTCGATCTGGCGATCCGCTCGGTGAAGAAGGGCGGGAAGGTCGTGCTGGTCGGGAATCTCTCGCCGGACGTACCGCTGCCTTTGCAGATCGTGGTGACGCGGGAGCTGGACGTGCTTGGCTCCTGCGCGATTGCCGGGGAGTATCCCGAAGCGCTCGAGGCCATCGCTTCCGGAGCGATCCGGGTGAAGCCGCTGATCACGGCCAGTGTCGCGCTCGACGAAGGGGTCGATGCCTTTGCCAAGGCAAAGGCTCCCGGTGCGCTGAAAGTGTTGATTTCCGATCCTTCATGAACCCCTTCGACCTCACCGGAAAAACCGCCCTCGTCACCGGAGCCAGCCGCGGGCTTGGCAAAGGCTTCGCCCTCGCGCTCGCCCGGGCCGGGGCGGATGTGGTGGTGACCAGCCGCACGCTCGACTCGCTCGATGCCACGGTCGCCGAAATCGAAGCGCTCGGCCGCAGGGCCTGGCCGGTGGTGCTGGACGTGCGCGAGCAAGCGAGCATCGAGGCCGCCGCGGACGCGGCATGGTCGGCCGCGGGAAAACTCGACATCCTCGTGAACAACGCCGGCTGCAACGTCCGCAAACCCGCGCTCGAAGTCACATGGGACGATTGGAACCTGATCCTCGACACCAATCTCCGCGGCGTCTTCTTCACCGCCCAGGCGATCGCCCGCCGTATGGTCGGGCGCGCTTACGGGCGGATCATCAACATCGGCTCCGTCACCTGCGTGAATGGCTACGCTGGCCTCGCTCCTTATGGCGCGAGCCGCGGCGGCGTGAAGCAGCTCACCATGAGCCTCGCGGACGATTGGGGAAAACACGGCATCACCGTCAATTGCCTCGCGCCCGGGTGGTTCAAGACCGCGCAGAACGCGGTGATGTACGAGGACGAGGGCTGGGTCGACTACCTCACCGACCGCATCCCGCTCAAGCGCCCCGGCGCACCCGGCGATCTCGATGGCACCCTCGTCTTCCTCGCTTCGGATGCCAGCGCTTACATGACCGGCCAGACCTTGCTGGTCGATGGCGGCATCTCCGTGGGAGCGGTCCGGGCCGTTCCGAAGAAGTAGCTACGCCCCCCGCTTCCAGAGCCAGACGGTGCCGTCCTCCGGGTGTTCGACGGCCCCTTCGAAGGTGAAGCCGGCCTTCTCGCAGATCCGTGTCGAGGGGCTCTTCTCCGGCAGGGTGTGGGCGATCAGCGTGCGGGCCCCCGGCGTCTCCTTCGCGATCTTCACGAGCTGCCCCGCCATCCATGAGCCGTAGCCTTTCCCCTCGTAGGGCGGGAAGGTGAACCACGCGAGTTCCACCGTGCCGGTATCGTCCGGCGGGCCCTTGAAGGCGCAGGTCCCGACCACCGCGCGGTGCTCCGTCATGGCAAGGTAGCCGCACCAGGGCGGGGTGTTTCCCATCGCCACCGTTCCGTTGATCACGTCCATGAGGATCTCGGAAACGGCTTCGTAATTCGTGCAATCGAACTCCATTTCCGGAGTGATCGGGATGATGGTCGGCGTCATGGATAGGACTGCATCTTCTCGCGGGATGGCCGCTTGCCAAGTTCCTTCCTTGTCCGGGCGGGCTTTGGGGAATCGCGGAATCCGGCCGCAGCCGTCCCCCCGGAGCCGTGCCCCGCGATCTTTCAAGTTCCCGTGCATGGCGCGAATTTTGCCGATTTTGATAAACCTTTCCTCCCCGGAACGACGAATGTTCGGGAGCCCGGACTCCGTTACCTTGAGCAAACCCATGATACGCCTCGTCTCCCTCACCTGCTGTCTCACGTTCGTGGCCGCCACCGCGATTGCGGAGGACGGCATGGTCAAAGGCTCGCCTGCCAAGGAAGCGGCGGGCCGGATGAAGGTCCCCGCCGGGTTTGCCGTGGATCTCATCGCCTCCGAGCCGGAGGTGGTGCAGCCGATCGCGATGTGCTTCGACCACCGCGGCCGCATCTGGGTGGCGGAGGGCATGACCTATCCGACCCGCGCGCCGGAGGGCCAGGGCAAGGACCGCATCCTCATCCTGGAAGACGCGGATGCCGACGGCAGCTTCGAGACCCGCAAGGTCTTCGCGGAAAACCTCAATCTCGTCAGCGGCATCGAGTGCGGCTTCGGCGGGCTTTTCGTCGGGGCTGCTCCGTACTTCATGTTCCTGGCGGACGCGGATGGCGACGACCGCGCCGACGGCCAACCGGAAATCCTCCTCGATGGCTTCGGCTATCACGACACGCACGAGACGCTGAACTCCTTCATCTGGGGTCCCGATGGCTGGCTCTACGGCTGCCACGGCGTCTTCACGCACTCGCGTGTCGGCAAGCCCGGCACCCCCGACAAGGAGCGCGTCCCGATCAATGCGGGCATCTGGCGTTACCATCCGGTGAGCCGGAAGTTCGAGGTCTTCGCCTGGGGCACGTCGAATCCCTGGGGGCTCGACTTCAACGACCGCGGCGAGGCCTTCTGCGAGGCCTGCGTGATCCCGCACCTCTGGCACATCATCCCCGGCGCTTATTATCAGAGGCAGGCGGGCTCGCACTTCAACCCGCACATCTACGATCCCATCGAAACGATCGCCGATCACCGGCACTGGGTCGGGGATATCCGCGATCACGCCCACTGGGGTCACGAGAATGCGATCCCGAAGAACGTCTCGGAAGCCGGTGGCGGTCACGCCCACTGCGGCTTCGCCATTTGCCTCAGCGATGCCTTCCCGAAGGACTTCCGCGACAGCGCGATCTTCTTCAATATCCACGGCCACCGCCTCAACCGCGACACCCTGGTGCAAAAGGGCTCGGGCTTCGTCGGCAAGCACGCGCCGGACCTGATGCTGACCATGGATGAGTGGTTCCTGGGCGTGGCCATCGAGCCGGGGCCGGATGGCGCGCTCTATTTCACCGACTGGCACGACGAGACGAGTTGCCACCGCCCCGACCCCGAGCGCTGGGATCGCGGGAATGGCCGTGTCTTCCGCCTGCGTCATGGCGAGGTGAAACCTTGGAAGGGCGATCTGACAAAACTCGCCGACCTCGAGCTCGCGAAGCTCCAGGCCGGTCGCGACGAATGGGCGCTGCGGACCGGGCGTCGCATTCTTCAAGAGCGGGTGGCGAAGGGTGCCGATCTCGATCCGGCGGCCCGGGAGTTCCTGGTGAAAACCCTGCTCGATCATCCCGATGAAACGCGCCGCTTGCGGGCGATGTGGTGCCTGGGCACATGCGGTGGCATGGGCAAGGAGGTGATGTTCACGGATGCCAGCGAGTGGATCCGCGCATGGTCGGTGAGACTGGCCGCGCAGGCATCGCGCTCGATCGATGCCGCGGCCTGGCACGGACTCGCGGGGAAAGAGCAGTCGCCGGTGGTGCTGCTTTCGCTTTGCTCTTCCCTGCAGAAGCTCACCCCGCGCCACGCCATCGGGATCGCGGAGCGGATCGCTCCGAAGATGGATGCGAAGGATCCGAATCTCACCCGCATGTTCTGGTTCGGCTTCGAGGCCCTGGTGC
>CAMLOZ010000388.1 GCA_946481625.1 uncultured Haloferula sp.
GTGGAAAAGGTCGTGGAGGAGGCCGATGCGGTCCACTGCCTGGATCTCGATGGCGGTACAGGCGGGGTGCAGGTTGTTCGAGACGTAGGCGCGGACGGGGAAGGCCATGCCGTGGTCGTCCTTCGGCCGGAGCAGGTTGGGTTTCCGGCGGAAGAAGCGGGCGTGCTCGTACTTCTCCAACAGTCCGACCTCGTGGAGCGTGGCGGACAGGCGCTTGCGCAGGGCGAGGTCCGAGACCGGCTCGAAATTCGTGGTGCAGACGCGGAAGAGGTCGAGCACCACGGCATCGCTGCGGGTGAAGAAGTCCGCCGATAGGATGTTCAGTTCCTCGGAGGCGAGGGCGCAGCAGATCTTCTCTAACAGGAGCGGCCGGTCGTGGGTGGCGATCACCAGTTCGGTGTAGCCCTTTTCCGGGCTATCGACCCACTGGAGCGAGCAATCGAAGACATCTTCGTCTTTCTTTGGCTCAAGCTTGAGCACTGCCTTCACGTGGGCCGCCACGGAGGCGGCCTCGCGGAAGCGGAAGTAGGAGTCCGGCATGCGCTTGAAGTGCTCCTCCACGGCGGTCTCGTCCTCCTCCTTGAGAAGCGCCTTCACCTGCTCCTTGAGATTCTTTTTCTCCGTCCGGATCGAGGCGGCGTAGCGCTCCTTGCCTTCCTTGAGGAAGACCCGGGTGCTGGAGTGGAGCTGGAGCATGAGGGTCTCCTTCCAGCTCGACCAGGTTTCGGTATTGGTGCCGTTTGAGTCGGCGTAGCTGAAGAGCAGCAGGAGATCGAGACGGGCCTTCGTCTTCACGATGCGCGCGAACTCCGCGACCACATCGGGATCCTCGATGTTCCGGGTGGTGGCGAAGCGCCAGAACGTCAGGTGGTGGTCCACCAGGAACATGATGAGTGCCCGCCGCGGGCCGTGGACCTGCAGCCGGTTGCACAGGCGGGAGGCCAACATCGCGGAGCCGTCGGTGTGCTCGCGCACGTTCTCCGCGCGGCCGGTGTCGTGGAGGATCAGCGCGAGATAGAGCGCGTAGGGGTCCTCCGCCTCGTGGAAGAGACGGCGGTAGATCTCCTTCTTCGGATCCTCAGTGCCGACGAGCGCGTCGAGTTCCTCGATGCAGCGCAGCGTGTGCTCGTCCGCGGTGTAGCGGTGGAAGAACTCGTGCTGCACCAGGCAATCGAGCGCGCCGAACTCCGGCAGGTAGCGGCCGAGGAAGCCGACGCGGTGCATCTGGCGCAGGGTTCGCGAGACATCGCCCTTGCGCTCGAGGATCGCCTGGAAGGTTTCGCGGTTCGCCTTCGAATAGCGGAAGGGCCGGTCGATGTCCTCGCGGTGCGCCTTGATCAGGCGGCGCATCGGCGGGCTGAGACGCAGGTTCCGCAACTGGGTGTGCTGGAACATCCGCATGAGCCGGTTCGGATCCTCTTCGAAGATCTCGTTGTGGAGCGGATAGATGCGGCCGTTGCGGGCCACGAAGCCGTCGAATTCCTCGCGCTTCTTGCGGCCGAGCGTGAGGAAGGACTTGAGGCCCGTGTCGGATTCCTCCTCCTGTTCGATCTCGAAGGTCTCCATCAGCGAACTGGTGTGCTGGTAGAGGCTGCGCGTGTGGCGGTAGTAGTCGCGCATGAAGGCTTCCGTGCGGCGGAGGATGCTGCGATGCGGGTAGCGGAAGTTCGTGGCGACGATGCCCTGCAGCCGGAGCGTGAGCTGGTCGCTGCCGCGGCCTGCCTGATAGTGCAGCTCGTTCCGCACGCGATGGAGGAAATCGTAGGCGGCCTCGATGCGGCGCAGCGCGACCGAGGTGAGGAGCTTGTCTTCCACCAGTTGCCGGAGGTCGGAGGTGCCGCGCTTCACGCGGGCGACCCAGCGGATGTTGTGGTAGTCGCGCATTCCGCCGCAGCCTTCCTTCACGTTCGGCTCCTGGAGGAAGACCGTCTTGGAGTACTTCTGGTGGCGGCTGCGGAGATCCTGGCGGCGCAGGTCGAAGAACGCCTGCTGGCCCTTTTGCACGCAGTCCTTGTCAAAGCGGGCCTGGAACTCGGCGAAGAGCTTCTTGTCCCCCGCGATCAGGCGCGCGTCGATCATCGCGGTCTTGTTCTGGGGATCGGCCTTCGATTGTTCGATGCACTCGGCGACCGAGCGGCAGGCGTGGCCGACCTTGAAGCCGACATCCCACATCAGGTACAGGATCTCCTGGACCAGCGCGGAGAGATCTTCCGGCAGCTTGTTCGAGGCACGGGGAAGGAGAAAGAGCAGGTCGATGTCCGAACCCGGATTCAGGGTGCCGCGGCCGTAGCCACCGACCGCGACGAGCGCGAGCACCGGGGCCTCCTTGCGCTTGGAAAGGGCGAGGTCGAAGAGCGAACGGAGCACGACATCGAGCAACTCCGCGCGCGCCCCCGCGATCTCGAGGCCGCCCGCCCCCGCGCGGTGGCGGAGCCTGATCCGGTGTTCCTCGATCTTGAGGAAGCGGCGGTAGAGGGCGATGCGCTCGGCGGGCGAGAGGTGGCCCTGGACGGCGGGCTTGAGCGCCGTTTTCGCATGGGCCTGGAGGGTTTTGAGATGGGCGGACATCCGGTGCGGGCAGGGTGCGCGGATTTCGACGAGGGTCAAGGCGCTGGCCCATTGATAGTCATTAATCACTAATTTTCAAATCATAAAGCGGGATGCACGCGAGGCAATGTGAACAAAATGTGCGCAATCGCGGAGGCCCTGTGTAATCCGTTTGGAATCAACCCCGGGGCGGTGAACAAACTCCTTTTCCACGGTGGACAAGATCGCGCGCGGGGCTCACAAGGCGCCATGAAGAAGACCTTCCCCCTGGTGGTGCCGGAGCGGCAGCCGAAGCAGGTGCTCGATGCGATCAAGCACGAGCTGCGGAAATACCTGAAGCGCGAACGGCGCAAACCCGTGCCGGAAGGCGTGGATTTCTGGGACTTCGATTGCCGGGTGGGGAAGGGGGATGCGGCTCCGGAAGTGAAGCATCCGGGGGATGTCGAGAAGGCCATCGAGGACGCGGCGAAGGAAGGCTGTCCCTCGGTTTTCGTGGAGATCCTCGCGAAGCCGGGACACCGGACGAAGAAGGCCGGGGAAGGTTGAGGAGTTCAATACGGTGCCCCCCGCGTTCTCACGAACGGGCCTACGGATGACGGGACGGTCCGCGATACCGTCCTTGGGCGCGGCGGTGACACCGCGGGAGGACGAGGGGTGAGGAGACACGCGGGATTGCTTCCGTGTTCCCACGAACGGGCCTACGACGAATCCGCCTACCGCCGGATCACGTGCACGCCCTTCTTGCTGCCCGCCGCGAACTCCAGATTTCCATCGCCATCCAGATCCACCGCGAGCACCTGGCAGCCGACGCCGGAATCGCGATCGATCACCTCCGCCTGCCACTTCACCCCGGCACCATCCTTGCGGTTGTAGAAGATCACCGCGAGCGCCGGATCCCTTGAGCCGGGGTCGTTGGCCATGTGCGCCCAGAAGCGCTTGCCGGTGATGAAGTCGATGCGGCCGTCCTTGTCGAAGTCGCCCATTTCAAGCGCGTGGAGCTGGCTGAACTGCAGGCCGTCCGCGCCCGTCTTCGCGGGATCCGCGGGAAGAATCTCGTGCCGGGTGAAGGATACCTTGCCGCCTACTTTCTTGTTCTCGTACCACGCGAGGCCGTAGCCGTGGCCGTCGATGCTCGTGACCATGTCGTTGTCGCCATCGCCATCCGCATCGAAGACCAGCATCTGCGCACCGCCGGGGCCGGCGAAGTCTTCCTCGTGCCGGGTCCAGGTGCCGCTCTGTTCCGCAGGCTGCTCGAACCAGCCCTGCTTCTCGACGATGTCCGGCTTGCCGTCGCCATTGAGATCCCCGGCTCCCAGACCGTGGACATAAGGGGAATCACTGCGCTTTTCCGAGATGGCGATGAAGGTCCATGGCTTCGTGGGATTCGACCAATCGACTTTGCCGTAACCGAACTTGCCGTCTTCCATGCAGACGATCTCCTCCTTCCCGTCGCCGTCGAGATCGATCCAGATCGGACTCTCCGTCGCGGCCTGGGCCATCACGCGGTGCGCCGTCCACTCGCCGTCCTTCCCGGGATTGACGTAGAGGTCGAGGCCCTTGCCCGGATGGCGCGCCATCAGGATGTCGGGCTTGCCGTCGCCGGTCACGTCATCTGCCCAAGCGAGGAAGGAGTCCTCCATGTACGCCTCGATGGTGGTGGCGGCACCGGGGCGGTACTGCTTCCGCTCCTTGAAGTCCGGGCCCTTGAACCAGAACGCCCCGGCGACGAGGTCCTTCGCGCCATCGCCATCCAAGTCAGCCGCGGCGAGTCCTTCGGTGAGGAATTCCGGCGTGACGACCTGCTTCGTCCATGGCTTGGCCGCCGGGGACTTGGCCAAGGA
>CAMLOZ010000389.1 GCA_946481625.1 uncultured Haloferula sp.
CAATCGCCCTCGCCTTCAATTCCCGAAAGCTCAACGGCCCCGCCGCCATCCCAAGCCTCGCGGGACATCGTTAGCACCGGAAGCAGCGGGAACGCCGATTGTTGGGAATGTTGCTCCTTCACCGCCGCGAGGTGCGACGCCGGACTGAAGGTGCCGATCTTCATCGGCATCAGCTCCATGTATTCCGCCGCTCCCTCCGCCAGCCACATCGGCATCCCGACCAGCGCGTCATCCATCATCATGTGCGTCAGTTCGTGGATCAGCGTCCGGGTCGAGTAGTCCTTGCTGCGTTGCCAACCGCCGGAAGTCTGCTCAAGCCCCAGCGTCTCGAAGGGCACCATGAACACCTTCTTCTCGAGCAGGTAGACTCCCGCACTCTGCGCCGGACCGCCCGCCCGGACATACGAATCGCGGGAGCTGTAGAGTTCCGCCCGGAAGCGGTCGCCTTTCGGCTTGGCAAGGATACCCCACGGGGATGCCTGCAGGAGCGAATAGGTCGCCTCGAACATTCTCGCGATGTCCTTCGCAGGGGTCTGGGCCAGCTCGGCCTCGGATACGAATTCGAAGTGCTTGCTTTGGTAGACATACCGGTCTGCGGCGGAGGACACCAGCCGCACGTCCACGTCTCCCAGACCCAGCTTGATATCGCTCGGCCACTTGTTCCATCGCCGCGGCGCGGGCCAGCCGGTCTCGGCGACGAAGGCCCGGTCTTGCTCGGAAAGCCGCGCCAGCGGGACCTTTACCTCCTTGTTCGTCAATTTCACCTTGAGGGTGACGGAGGTCCCGTCGCTCTCCAGCATGCGTCCGGAGATCGCCTTGCCGTCCGTGCTGGTCCAGTCCCGCAGACGGCTACCCGAACCGTAGGATTGGGCAAATGCGGGGCTGGAGGTAAACAGCAGGCAGAGCAGGAAGCGGGGGAGGCGGGACATTCCGCGGGAGTTGTCGTCATGTTTCGTGCCGCAGTCAAGGTGACCTGCGATTGTTAGATGAGGTGCCGGGGCAGCGCGCCGCCGCGGCTGCGGGGAGCCGGTATCCCTGCACCGCCTATGGCGTTTCCTCGACCCGGAAGAACGTCCGGCTCGAGGTGGGGAAGCTGAAATTCGCGGAGGTAAGGGCTCCTCCGGACACGATGCCGGTGGCCAGGACCGACGGGAACGAACCGAGTCCCGCCGAACTCGTGATCCGGTAGGTCTTTCCCGGTGCCGAATTCCAGGTCAGGGTCCCCTGGCCAGTGGCCACGTTGAAAAAATAGCTCTTGATCACAAGCGGCCCCGACGGGGAGCCGGTGCTCATGAACCAACTCGTGATGTCAGTGTTTTGCGAGATGCCGCCCGTGCGCGCGCCGAAGCCCACCCACGCCTTGCCTTCCGCGTTTACCGCACCGATCAGGGACAAGTCCACGCTCAGGTCGGTGATGATCTTCACGTCGTCGAACCACACGTTCAGCGCGCCGGGGACGTAGGAGACCCGCACCTTGTGCGGGGCTGCCGAGTAGCCGGAGGTGAGCGTCGGCGGCGTGATCGCGGTGTTGATGGTGATCCCAGGATAGTTCACCAGGTTGACCGTGCTCCCGGCGACGGTCGTGGCTCCGTTCCTCACCCTCACGCTGGCGGCACTGGGGTCTCCCTCTGACGAGATGAAGTAGCTGTCGATCTGAACCGCGAGCGCGCGCGCCGCGAGGCCCTTCTCGTCCGGCAGGGCCCCATTGCCCAGCGGGCTATCCTGTACCACGAAGGAAAGCCCGTCCGCCCCGATCTGCGTGTTCAGCGGCTTGTTCAGGTGGAAGAAAAACGTGGTGTCGAATCCTTGGGACACCGGGACCCGTTTCCCGAACCAGGCCGCACCGTTGCGGCCCGTCACGTCCGGGGTAAGCCGCAGCCTCTCGGCATTGCCCGGGAGCGGGATGTTGGCCGAGTCGTTGAGTATCGTCGCCCATCCGACCAGACTCAGTTCGCCGTTCTCGCCATCGAAGTCCCCATAGGCGATTTCGGTCACCGCGGACTCGACCACCGTGACCGGAAAGGTCTTCACGGTTTCGAATCCCGCGGGAGAGATCGCGGTCATGGTGTAGGTAGTGCTGGCTGTGGGATAGATTGTCGTCGAGCCGGAGAGCGCGACCGCACCCAGGCCGGGATCGATCGTCACTTCTGCGGCCGAATCGGATGTCCAGGTAAAGGTCAGGGGTTCACCCGCGATGACCTTGATCGCGTCCGCCGTGAAGGTGGAGAGCGGGGGCAGTGAATCTCCCGGAAGCGGCACGGAGAATACTTCGTCCCGCTGCGCCGGCGTGGAGTAATCGAACAAGGACAGATCGTCGATCCGTGTCCAGACGGTCGATGCCGTGTCGTCATCAGCTCCTTCGAGCAGCCAGCGGACCGGATCCCGTTCCTGCGCGTCGTTGCCGGTCGTGATCCGGTAAGTATCGAAGGTCTGCTGGCTTCCCAGATCGAAGATCACCGGCTGGAGCGTGGCGCTATACCATTTGGTGGCGATGTTCGCGTCCTTGAGCTTGTTCGGGCCTTCGGCCGCGGCCTCCGTGTAAAGGCCGGTCTGGGTTCTCACCGCCGCGGGAAGGATCTGGATGTCGTTCCCGCTGTCCGCGTCGCTGCCGTTGGCATAGAAGATCAAGTCGTCCATCTGGATCGCCGTTCCCCCCGTCGTCGAGCGCACCTTCAAGGGCGTGAACCGGACGTAGCGATAGGTGGAAGCTCCCCCGGCGACCGCCCGCACGGTTTGTCGCGCCGTCACGGTCGCCGCCGTGTTGGTGGCGTCCAGGATGTACTCCGTGTCGGCGTTTGCCGCTGGCGTGACCGTGGTGAAAAAATCTTCGACGACTCCCGGCTCGGGAGTGACTTCGAAGGTCGTGGCCCCGCCCACGTTCCACGCCAATTCCACCGGCTGGCCGTTCGTGACCACGGAGGGGAAGGCGGTGAACGAAACGATCTCGGGTGGAAGCTCGAGCGGGATCGTCAGTTCCTCGACCCAGGTGAACCGGTCGATCGTGGTTGGGTAGTTGGTGCGGACGTCGATCGGGGCCCACGGCCCGCTTGCCGAAGTTCCGGTTTCCAGAACCCAACTTACCGGATCCCGCGCATCGAAGTCGTTCGCCGTGGCAAAGGAATACTTGTCCACGGTCACCGGGGCGGGGAATGAGAACACCACTACGGCTGGTGTGCTTGCCACCGTGTATCGCGTGAACCATTTCGTGTTCGTGGAAAGATCCTTGATGTTGGCGACCCCTTCGTTGGCGAAGACCCCGCCTCCCGTGGTTGTTACCGTTGCAGTGCTCCAGGGCACTGCCGTCGTCCCGAGCATGAATTTGAATTCGGAGATCTGTAGCTCGTTCGTGCTGTTGCGCAGCTTTGTCGGTCGCCATCGGAAATACTGGGAGGTGAACTCGGCGGCTGTCGCTGCGGGTGTCACAATCAGGGCCAGGACGAGTGCGAGGCTCGCAAACGCCGGTATCTTGGATCGGGGAGGAATCTTCATGGTCGGGTCTTTACCCCGTTCAATGAGCAAGCCCGGTGCCACGGCCCGGATTCCCACCCTCATATGACCTCGCTCGACGTCCGCAGACCCATGCCCGGCCATGAAAATATTTCCGCGGCATCCGCCTCGACGCACTAAACGCTAGCGACTTGTTAGGACGTGGATATTTCCGCCCCGGTGCATGGCTGGAGTAGTAGCCCTCCACAGACAATGGTGCAGCAGAGTCTCACGGGCTATAGGCTTAGAGCTCTGACTGGGAAAAACAGCTTGGGCGTGTTAGAAAAATCGCTTTTTGATGGCGACAACGCTGAGAACAATCGCGAAGCAGATCCCTACCCCAAACAACATTTGGCGTTTCACAGACGAGAGACCGGAATCAGGGGCTCCCCCTGATCGCCCTACTCCGTCTGTTCCATTGCTCTTCTCCTCCAAGACGGTGCGTCTATCAATCGGACGCCGGGGACGATCTTCTTTGTCGCTCCCCCCGCGCAGATACTCATCAGTGCCATATATTGCTATAGCTTCCCGAAGGGAGTTGGTCAAATCAACCATCTTCTCGTTCTCTGCATTGCGGTCGGAACTTTCCAGCCGAAGCAGCTTCTTATAAAAGTCCAATAGTATCCCGCGCCCCTTTGGGGTCAGCAAGCAAAGGGCAAGCGAAGAATCCGCTGGCTCCTCCGTTAGGGCAAACTCACCCGCCAGTGCCGGATACGCAAAAGCATTGGCTCTCATAATTAGGGCCTCGCTCAGCTTCTGGGCGTCATCCCATATGGAATCCTCGCTCAGTATGTAAATTATAAGATCTTCCTTCAATCCAGGATCGGCAATATCCCGGGGAAAAACTACTAGCATTTTTCTTAGATCGGCGTTGTTTTTGCATTTTTCTACAAGGGT
>CAMLOZ010000390.1 GCA_946481625.1 uncultured Haloferula sp.
ACACAGTCGCAGGCGATGAAGCTTGAGGGATCGTTCTAATGAAAAACTGGACAAATGAAGATCGGACAAGTGTGGAGAAATGGAAGCAAGCTTGGAAGGGTGCCTTGTCTTGGCAAGGTGCGGCAATGGCATTTCTATCCCTGATTGTTGGATTCGGCCCTCGAGAGGGCTTTTTGTCGATCCTCAGAATAGGGGCGATGGCGGGAATTGTGGCGCTCATTCTGGTCTCAATTGGTCTCGGGGTTAGAGATAGGATGCGGAAGAAGTGACTCGGGGGTACTAGCGCTCCCGCCGATTTGCGGAAGGTGGAAGTTTCGCCCCTGTCCCCAAATGACCGGCTTCCGTATTTGGATTCCACTTCCCCGTATCCAATCCCAATTGGGTTTCCCCCTAAACCATTGATTTCTCGCGATCAACGGGAACCAATGACAAAAGAAACCGTTCCCGTGGGGTTGGCAGAAGGACTTCCAGCAGCTAGACCGTCCCGGTCTTCCGCACCCATGCCGCACTCGACCCATATCCACAACCCTGACGTCGTCCTTATCGGCAGCGGCGTGATGTCCGCGAATCTCGGGGCGCTGCTCAAGCGCTTGGACCCATCCCTCTCCATCCAGGTTTACGAGGTCACCGAGGAACTCGCCCAGGAAAGTTCCCACGGCTGGAACAATGCCGGCACCGGCCACGCGGGCATCTGCGAACTCAGCTACACCCCCACGCTTGAGGCCGACGGCACCGTGAAGGTCGGAAAGGCGATCGAGATCTTCGAGCAGTTCGACCACTCCAAGCAGTTCTGGGCCTATGCGGTCGCCAGCGGAATGGTGGACAAGCCACGGGAATTCATCACGCCCCTGCCCCATATCAGTTTCGTCCACGGCGAGAAGATGGTCGCCTACCTCAAGGCCCGCTATGACGGCATGGCAGCCCACCATTTCTTCCGCGAGATGGAGTTCAGCACCGATCGCGACAAGATCGCTTCATGGGCTCCCCTCCTTCTCGGCAAACGCGGCGATGTGCCCATCGCGGCGACCAAGATGGACGGCGGCACCGACGTGAACTTCGGCAATATCTCCCGCAAGCTCCTCGGCTGGCTGGAGAAGCAGGAAGGCTGCGGCATCGCCTCGAACCACCGCGTCACCGATCTCACCAAGACCGGCCTAGGCTGGGAAATCACCGTGAAGAACCTCGCCACCGGCGAGAGTCATCACAACAACGCCAAGTTCGTCTTCGTCGGGGCCGGGGGTGGCAGCCTGACGCTGCTCCAGAAGGCGGGGATACCCGAAGCCAAGGGCCTCGGCGGCTTCCCCATCGGCGGCCAGTGGCTCGTTTGCGACAACCCCGAAATCGTCGCCCGCCACGAGGCGAAGGTTTACGGCCAGCCGCTTGACTCGGCCCCCACCATGGCCGTCCCGCACCTCGATACCCGCTATCTCGATGGCAAGAAGACCCTGCTCTTCGGCCCCTTCGCCGCCTGGACCACGAAGTTCCTCCACAAGAAAGGCAGCTATCTCGATCTGCCGCTCTCGGTGAAGCCGGACAACCTTGCCACCCTGATCAAGATCGGCCTCAGCAACATGCCGCTCGTCCGCTATCTGGTCCAACAGGGCACCCAGAGCATGCAGGACCGCATGGAGGTCCTCCATGTCTTCTACCCCGGCGCGAAGGCCGAGGATTGGAAACTCATCGACGCCGGTATCCGCGTCCAAGCGATCAAGAAGACCGACGGCGAAGCTGGCATCGTCCACTACGGCACGGAGGTCATCACCAACGAGGATCACAGCATCTCCGCACTCCTCGGCGCCTCGCCGGGGGCGTCCGTGTCGGTCAATATCGTCATGGAGGTTATCAAGAAGTGCTTCGGCCGCCTTCTCGATACGCCCGAGGGCAAGGCACGGATGAAGGAAATGATCCCGACTTGGGACGAGGATCTCAAGAAACCCGAGAAGGCCGCACGCTTCGCCGAGGTTGACCGGCGTTCAAACGAACTGCTGCAATTGGTTTGAATGCCACTAACCCCCGCCGCGTCCATTTGGAGGACGCGGCATCCGGAATCCGGGTGTCCCGCAACTTCTGACTCGTCCCGCGGTTCGCCACGGTGAGAATGGAAGCCGCACTGACCTTCCCGAATTTCCGCATGCCATCGCCACGCCCGATTCCAGCGACCCAAAGCGTGGACGGGGATGACATTGATGTGGCGCTGATGCACCGCATCTCGGAGGGAGACGAGCGCGCCTTCCGCGAACTCGTCGAGCGCCACCAGAACGCCGTGGTCGGCACCGTGGCCCGCATGCTCGGCGACCCGACCGAGGCCGAGGACATCGCCCAACTCGCCTTCCTCCGCATCTGGAAGCACGCGAAACGCTGGCGACCCGATGCGAAGTTCACCACCTACCTTTTCACCATCACGCGGAATCTCGTCTTCAACGAGTCCCGCCGCCGCACCCGCCGCAAGGAGGTCTCGACCGACGAACGCGAGGAAGAGAGCGGCTTCCAGATGGCCTCGGAATCGCGCCTCGGCCCCGAGGAGGAGACGATGAAGCTGGAGATGCACCAGCAGATCGACCGCGCCATCGCCACTTTGCCGGAAGCCCAGCGCACCGCCGTGATCCTCTACAGCTACGAGTCGCTTCCCTACGAGGAGATCGCCACCGTGCTGAAGACCTCGGTATCCTCGGTGAAAAGCCTCCTCTTCCGCGCGAGGACCACCCTGCGGGAAAAGCTGGCGAGTTATTTGGCGGAGTAGCGCTGATTTCTGGCGACGCGCAGTTCATCGGACTTATTCTGTCCGGTTTTCCGTCCGGCGGCTACTAGAGGGTGAGTGACGCCCAAGCCCGATTCCCAACTGCTACTTGCCTACGCCGAACGCCGGTCCGAAGCGGCCTTCACCGAGTTGGTCCGTCGGCATGTCGACCTCGTGCATTCCGCCGCACTCCGGATCACCAATGATCCCCATCTCGCGAAGGATGTAGCGCAGGGAGTGTTCGCAGCCCTCGCGCGGCAGGCCGGGAGTTTGGCCGGTCACGGCGCACTCGTCGGCTGGCTGCACCGCACCACGCGGAACATCGCCGCGCACTCTATCCGCACCGAATCCCGCCGCCGGATGCGCGAGCGGCAGGCCGCCGCCATGAACCAAACACCTGACTCCGGCGACTCCTCCTGGCAACAGATTGCACCGTTCCTCGACGCAGCATTGGCCGATCTCGCTACAGCCGACCGCGATGCCATTCTGCTCCGCTACTTTGAAAACAAGTCCGCTCGGGAGGTGGCGGACCAACTCGCGATCAGCACCGAAGCCGCCCAGAAGCGGGTCAACCGCGCGGTCGAGCGCCTGCGGGAAAACTTTGCGAAACGCGGCATCACCGCCAGTGCTGCGGGACTGGCGGGAACCATTTCTTCCCATGCCGTTCAAGCGGCGCCACCGGGCCTGGCGGCCCTCGTATCAACCTCCGCTCTGACAGGAGCGGCGATACCCGCCGGAGCCATCAAATCCATCCAGATCCTCTTCATGACCACTACCGGAAAAGCACTGTTGACCGCAACCGCCGCAATCTTGGCCGCATGGGTAGCCCATCACGTCCTCAGGCCTGGAGGCGAGGCGGGTCAAGCCTCCGCAGCGCCGCCGCCAACGCTCTCGGACGCGAAAATGCAGCAATCGGCTTCCCCATCCGAAAGGGCCGGGCGAACGAGGAACGGCGAGCTACCCGTCATTAGCCCGAAGGATTTAGCAAGCCTCCGGCAACGATGGGATGTGGTCGGCGCCGCCCATGCAAAGGACGGGCTCGTCACTGACGAATACAGGGCCTTGGCTAAGGAAACCGCCGAAGTCCTGCTCTGCGGTGAGGAAGCCATCGAACTCATCCGATATCTGGAAGCACACGGGATGGAGAACGCGGCATTGGTGCTGGAGGAAGGGATCTCGCTGCATCTGCGGAGCTCCCCGGCCGCCGCCGAAGCCCGGCGTTCTTTGGTCGGGATGTCGAGCAAAGCGAACACGGAAGCCTATATGAAGCTGATTGTTTGGAGCAACGCGGCCGGAGAGGGCTGTCCCGTCGACGAGTTCGAGGCCTTCCATGCCTCGCTGGAGAACGAGAGCTGCGCCCAGGAAGCCTTGTTCGGAAGGAACAAGGCGCTGATGCAGACGGACCCGGAGGCCGCGATCCGTTCCGCCGTGCAGGCATCATTGGATACCAAGATCCATTCCATAACATGGTTGGAGAACATCAAACTGCTATTCTGGGTTGAACTGCCCGACGACTTGGATTTCGCGAAACTCGAACAACTGCTCCCGCCCGACCGGCCGGGGGGGCACGATCCCATAGCCCTAGGTCGCCGGGCTCTCATCTTCAAATGGGCGGAAAGGGATCCCGCCGCT
>CAMLOZ010000391.1 GCA_946481625.1 uncultured Haloferula sp.
CGGCATGGGCATGGTCGCCACCATCGACGACTACTTGGCCTTCGCCCGCATGCTCCGTTACAAGCCCGGCCCGTACACCCCGCAGGACATGCTCCACATGGTTGAACTGGAGCGCTACCGCGGCGGCCGCTGCACCGGCGGCTATCTCAGCCGCATGCATCACCTTGAGGAAGTCTTCCACGACAACCAGCGCCGCGGCTTCGCCACCAATATCACCCCGCGCATCCCCGGCGCCCAGCGCCTCCGCCGCGACATCCGCGAGATGACCGTGCAGTGGAAGAGCTACCGCTACCTCCGCAACAACCCCGGCCTCCTTCCTGAAATGGGTCGCATCGAGGCCGCCGTCTCCAAGCTCCCCGTCTTCCACATCCCGAAAAGCAAGGTCCGCGGCATCGAAGGCTACCTCCAGGACGGCGACATCTGCGCCATCACCACGAACTGGCACAACGGCTACACCTCGCACGTCGGCCTGATCGTGAAGCTCAAGGGCCGCGCCTACTTCACCCACGCCACCTCCGACCGCGACAAGGGCCGCATGACCATCATCGACCGACCCATCACCGACTACCTCAACCAAAGCTCGAAGCACGCCGGCATCGTCGTCGTCCGCCCGAAGGACCTCCCGCCCTCGAAATTCTGGCAGCGCCCGGTAGCGACGAGGTGACTCTTCGGCGATCAAACCAATGGAGTCAGGACCGCTTCAACGGTTTTTGGAGGCCGAGCTTTCCGCGGGAAACCGGATTGTTGAAGGCGGCACCCTTCAATGGGGAAGCCTGAAGCGTCTGATCATCCTCGGCTCACCCTTCCTCAGCCGTGGTAAGGAAGACGAAGAGCCGCTGGTTTTCCGGGAGATAAACGACCCTCGCTATTGGAAGGCCGAGGTCGAAGATCCTGATACGGGGGAGATGGTGGCTTGCAAATTCGGCTCTCCATAGTTCTCAAGCCATGATCACCAAAGGCTCCGCCACCACCTTCCAAGTCTCCGATCTAGAAGCCTCCCTCGCCTTCTACACCGCCACCCTCGGCTTCACCGAGCGCTTCCGCTTCGGCGACTACGCTGGCGTCGAGCACGGCGAAGTCCAGATCCACCTCTCCGGCCCCGCTGCCAGGAACAAGCGCCAGATCGGTCAAGCCAGCATCTACATCTTTTGCGACGACGTGGATGCCTATTACGCCGAACTCCTCGCGAAAGGAGCCTCCGCCCAAGCGGCTCCGAAAGACTACGACTACGGCATGCGCGACTTCGCCATCGAAGACCCCGACGGCAATCTGCTCGGTTTCGGACAGGACGTTGGCAGTCGGGCCTAGACGGGCCGGATGCTGCCGGGAATCAGGTCCGCCCTTCCTTCCAGTAGTCCGGCTTCCGGCTCATGTGCATCACGGCAAGAACCTGAGTCTCCCGTTGCGGAGACGGAAAATCAGGGAATACCGGAACTTGCCGAGCCTGACTTTCCGGAAATCTCTTTCGAAGCAGCGGAAGATCAGAGGTTGCGTCCTTGCCTATGCCAGGGCGTTTTCCAGAGCACGGACGAATAGTTCCCCTTCCCGGGGATCGTCTGCCTTGATGTGGACAACCGCCTCCAAAGCCTCGGCAACAGCATCCGGATGGATTTGGAAAGGCAACATCGTCTCAGACCGCCCGCAAACGCTTCAGGAAATCGTTTCCCTCTGTGAGCACAGTACGGTTTTCGTCGATCTCGCGGCTTCTTTTGTGCAGCTCCTCTTTCCATTCCGGACTAAGGTCCGGCTCTTCGTCAGGGGCTACTAGGAAAACGAACTCCTGCCGCTCCTGATCACTCAAATCGGCGTAGCCCTCTGCAAGACGGCGCACTTTTTCAGAAACGGCCATGGCTCAACCATACGGAATCCTCGTCGACCTTGCCAGTGCTTTCCCTGCCGCGATATCCCCGTTTACCCCCAAACTTCCAAAAAATCCCAACTTTGGCCTTGCACGGCCCCGCCCATCGGGTATTCACCGCGCCCCGAATTATGGCAAAGAAGAGCTGGATCGCCCGCAACGAGCGCAAGGCGCGCACCGTCGCCAAATACTCCGACCTCCGTCACAAACTGAAGGCGGAGAAGGATTACATTGGCCTGACCATGCTGCCGCGTGACGCCAGCCCGACCCGTCTGGTGAACCGCTGCGAGTTCACCGGCCGCCGCCGCGCTTTCCTCCGCCGCTTCCGTCTCTCCCGTATCAGCTTCCGCGAGCTCGCCTCGAACGGTATGATCCCGGGCGTGACGAAGTCGAGCTGGTGATACGGCACGCCGTCCGCTACGGTTGACGGAAGGCGGTAACCGCTCGACCTTCCGTCCCATCGATGCCCATCTACGAATATCTTTCCGAGAATCCCGAAGATCCGGAGCGATCTTGCCGCGTTTGCCGCAGGGGATTCGAATTGCGGCGTCCCATCGACCGCCCCGCGCTGGAACAGTGCCCGCTTTGCCGGCACCCCGTGCGCAAGGTGATCTCCAAGGTGAATACCCCGAGGATCGCCAAACCGCTTTCCATCAGCGACGCGAAGTCCGCGGGCTTCACGATCCTCGAAAAGCGGGATCAGGGCGTTTACGAAAAACTCTAGGCCGGGAATGAACCTTCTTCCCGACACCCTGCTCCTCGCGGCCTCCGAACTGCGGACCGAGTTCCCTTCTGCCGGGGAGACCATGCTCTACCTCGTGGGCATTGTTTTCTTCCTGCTCCTGAACGCGTTCTTCGTCGCCTCGGAGTTCGCGATCGTGAAGGTCCGCCCCAGCCAGCTCGAGGCGGTGGCGAAGGAGAAGCCCGGCCGCACCGGTACCGCCCTCCATGTCGTCAGCCATCTCGACGGCTACCTCTCGGCGAACCAGCTTGGCATCACCATCGCCTCGCTCGCCTTGGGCTTCCTCGGTGAGCCCTTCGTGGAGGCCCTCGTCTCGCCCCTGCTCTACAAGCTCGGCGTTCCCGTGACCTGGGACCTCTGGGGAAAGACCCTCAAGCCGATCTCGGCCGTCTCTTTCCTGCTCGCGATCGCCTCCTTCACCTTCCTGCACGTCGTCATTGGCGAACTGCTGCCGAAGTCGATCGCGATCCGCAAGGCCGTCGCGACCACCCTGCTGCTGTCCGCGCCGCTCCATCTCTTCTACAAGTCCTTCCACTGGGCCATCCGCGTGCTGAACGGCACCGCGAACTGGATCCTGAAGAGGGTCATCGGGATCGACCCGGTCGCGGAGGGCGAACACATCCACTCCTCCGACGAACTCGCCCTCCTCGTCGCGGAAAGCGAACGCGCCCAGGAAGTCACCGAAACCGAGCGCGAGATCCTGATCAATGCCTTGGAACTCAACGAGCTCTGGGTCCGCGACGTGATGACCCCGCGCCAGGACGTCGTGGTCCTCAATTCCGACGAACCGTTCGAGAAGGCCCTCGAGATCGCCCGCCGCACCAAGCACACCCGCTTCCCGCTGGTGAAGGGCGGCCACCTCGACAACGCCAACGGCCTGATCCACATCAAGGACATCCTCAAGCTCGTCGGCTCGCCGGACCCGGACCTCATGCGCATCAAGCGCGAGCTCAAGATGGTCCCGGACACCATGCCGCTGGACATCCTCCTGAAGTTCTTCCTCAAGGAGCGCGCCCACCTCGCCATGGCCGTCGATGAGTTCGGCACGCCCGTCGGCATCGTCTTCCTCGACAACGTGATCGAGGAGCTCGTCGGCGACATCCAGGACGAGTTCGACAACGAGCGCCCCGAGTCGAACTGGATCAACGACAACGAATTCGTCGTCGAAGGTACCATGACCCTCAACGACCTCGCCGGCATGGCCGAGGAACTCGAAATCGAAAGCGGCGAGGTCACCACCGTCGGCGGCTATATCACCCAGCAACTCGGCCGCTTCCCGGAAGTCGGGGAGAGCATCGAAATCGAAGGATGGGAAGCCAAGGTCACCAGCACCGACGGCCGCCGTGTCGGCCAGGTCCACTTCCGCCGTCTCGAACCCGCCGGCGTGGACGAAAACGGCAACGGCGGCGCTTCCGAGGAAAAGGAAGAATAAGGGCGTTGCCCGGAATGAGGCCCCCTGACCGCGACGCAGCCGCCTTGGACTGCGGCTGCCTTGCTGCGAGGGTCGAAGCTTCCCTCGGGCAGCCCTCTACAGCTTCCCGAAGCCACTCTTCCGCATCGCCCCCGAGGGTTCGTAGTCCCGCCTTTCAGGCGGAATGCCTTTTCTCTTCGTGGCGGAAGGACTCTCGGCCTTCCGGCTTCTTGCGGTCGCCCCACATCCTGGATCCCCGGGGTACACCGGAGATCATCCCGCGCACCTCCCCCCCCCCCCCCGCGTTCCCCCCCCCCCGGGCACCCCGGAAAAAAAACCCACAATGA
>CAMLOZ010000392.1 GCA_946481625.1 uncultured Haloferula sp.
GGATGAGGGAGAGGTCTTCGATAGCGGTGAAACGGAGCACGGGAGGAAGGAAAATCATCAATCACCAATCTTCCAATCACCAATCGAAATCCGCTTCGCGATGCCTGAAGGGGATTCCACCACACCCGCCCAACCTTTTTCCCCTCCCGCGCAGCGGCAGTCTGATTGGTGATTGGAAGATTGGTGATTGGTGATTTCTTCTCAAATCCCGCTGGACCTCCCGCCCCGGCCCGCGATCTTTCCGCCCGCACCACATGGCTGAAGTCTATCGCTCCACCCCTCAAACCGCAGGTTTACCCGAAACCCTCGCCACCGTCTTGAAATGGCGGGATGCCTCCGTGCCCCTCAGCGAGGAAGACTTCACCACCGCCATCGAGGAACTCGGCAACGTCGTCGAAATCCTCGCCACCCACGACGATGCCTCCGCTCGCTCGATCCGCGTGCTTGCCCGCATGGTCCTCGGCAATCTCCACCGCGACCATGGCCTGCTCGACCACGCCATCCCCTTCTACGATGCCGCTCTGGAAAATCCGGCGGACATCGACGACGGCACGCCCCGCGGGAAGAACGAACTCGCCAATCTCTATACCAACCGCGGCATCTGCCGCCTCACCACCGGCAACCCGGACCATTTCCCCGCCGCCCTCGCCGACTTCGACAAGGCGATCGAGCTGCGCCGCGACCTGCCCTTGGACGAAGACCCCTCCTACCGCTGGGGCCTCTCGGCCGGCCTCATGAACCGCGGCGACGTGCTTCACCGCCTCGGCGAACGGAATGCCGAAGCCACCGCCGCCTACGACGAGGCGATCGGGCACCTCAAGCAACTCCCCTACGAGGAGAACCCCGGCATGCTCCAGCGCTACGCCCTCGCCTGGGCGAACCGCGGCCTGGTGGTCGAAGACCCCGCCGAAGCCCGCCGCTGCTTCGACGAGTGCATCAAGCTCCTCTCCAACCCCCAGAACCCGCAGCAACTGCTCACCCTCTGCAATGCCACCCTCAACCGCGGCCGGCATTCGCTGCAAACCGCGGACGATACCGAAGCCACCGCGGCGGACGCCCGCCAGGTACTCTCCCTCATCGCCCAGCACGAGCGCAGCCACCCCGCTCCCGCCGAGATGGCCCTGCAGGCGCGCCACCTTCTCGCCCACGCCCTCTGTGCATGGCTCGACAGCGGCCGCAAGGGCCCGGGCGTCGCGGAAGACTGGATCGGCGATGCCACGGACACCGTCGAGGAAGCGCTGGCAGTCGAGCGCTTCTGGGAGCAACAGGGGGTCACCGCGCTCCGCCCGCTTGCCAGCGATCTCTTCCAGCTCGGCCTTCACGTTTACCGCGTTTGCCAGCCCCACTTCTTCGCGGACTTCCTGATCGAGTCCATGGACCCCGAGATGTCCCCCGGCGCTCCTTTCGAAGACCCACGCTTCCAAGCCGCCGCCGCCCGCTCCTTGCAACAAGCCGTGAACGAAGTCGCCCAGCGCGCCGCCTCCGCGACCCTCGACCCGGAATACATGGAGAAGCAACAGAAGATCCTCAAGACCCTGAAACTCGCCGACCACCGCCTCGCCGAGCTCCAGCGGTCGATGCAGATGGCCTGAAGACGGCAGATCCCCCGGACCGGAGCATCACTCCAACCCGGGGGTCTAACCAATTTACCGGAGTCGTCGCTAGAAACTGTTAGGGTGTCTCCTCCTCCACCCGGAAGAACATCTTCGTCCCCGGCGTGAAGGTGACGGAGTCGGTGGTCGTCCCGCCCGTCGCCGGGATGTTCTCCTTGAGCGGAACAGACCAGGTGCTGAGATCCGTCGAGGAACGGATCCGGTACTCAACCCCGGGGGTCGAGGACCAGGTGAGCGATGCCGTGCCGCCGCTGACATTGATACTGCTCGAAAGCACGGCCAGCGGAGCTTCGACAATGCCCGCCGTGCCCGTCATGATCCACTTCGAGATATCGCTGGCCTGATCCCATCCGCCCGTGCGGGCGACGAATCCCACGTAGGCGGTGCCGGAGCCATCCACCGCGCCGTAGTCCTCGATATCGACATCGAAGTCGGTGAGGACCGGCACGCCGTCCACGGTGATGTCCAGATCACCGGGCACATAGTTGATCTGCACGATGTATGGCGTGGAGGTGTAGTTTCCGGTAAGCGTCGCGAAGGCCTGGCCCCGCAGAGACAGCGCCGGGAAATCCCTCAGGTTGACCGTCCCGATCTTCGTCGCTCCGCCGAAGAGGTTGATCCGCGCCTCGTTCAGGATCCCGTCCGCATTCTCCCAACTGGAGAACTTGATCGTGAACGCATTTGCCGCCGGCCCGTTGTCGGATGGCATGGCAGCCAATCCCTCCGCGGTGTTCTGGATCACGAAGCCGAGCCCTTCCGCACCGTAGCCGCGGTGCTGGCAAAGGAGCTGGAGATCGAAGGAAGCCTGGAAGCTCTCGTTCACCGGCATCCGCTGGTCGAACCAAGCGACGCCCAAGCGCCCTCCCAAATCCGGCGTGAGGCGAAGCCGCACCGCATCACCCGGGGATGGGATCTGGGGTGAGTCGTTCACCAGCGCGGCATCCCCCAGCAGCACGATTTCCGCCCCCGCTGTGTTGAAGTTGGGATAGTTGATGGTCGTCGGTGCCACCGCGGGCACCGCGCCGAAGGTCAGCTGCTTGGTCGAGGTGCCGCCTGCGTTCGTCGCGCTGAGGACATAGACGCCTCCTCCGGTGGTCTCCACGAAGAGCGGCCCCACGTTCGGCAGGTCCTCCCCGCCCTCGACGTTGATCGAGATCGTGTCCGCGCTCGGGATGCTCCAGTTGAAGATCATCGTCTCGACTCCGTTCACGATCTCGCGCTCGGCGCTGAAGCTCTCGATCATCGGCGGCTGGACGACCGCCAACCCCGGAAGCGGGAGATCGACCATCGCACCGTCGACCGCCGGCATCGGATAGTCGAACGCGGTGAAGTCTTCGATGAGGGCCCAGGTCTCCATCGTGTCGCTGCCCTCCAGCTTCCAGCGCACCGGGTTGCGTCCCGGATAGGTCGCCGCATCGCCTCCCAGCACGAACTGGTAGCTGTCGTATTGGAGTCCTTCCTCTCCCAGGTCGATGATCACCGGCACCAGCGTCCCACTGAACCATTTCGTTCCCGGGTCGGCATCGATGAGGTTGCCCGGTCCCTCCGTCCCCGCGCCACCGGTGGCTGGCGTTCCATTGTTGTTCAGCACGGCCGTCGGCACCACTTCCACTCCCGTGTCGAAGAACTTGATGTCCGCGATCTGCAGTTCGCCGTTGCCCGTCGCCACCGGAGTGAAGCGCACGTAGCGGAAGTTCGATGTCCCGCCATCCACCACCCGCACCGTCGTTTGTAGCGTCACGGGATCCGCGATCGCCGAATCGGCGGTCAGCGTGTACACCGTATCGGTGATCACATTCTCCGTCGGATGCGGAGGGGCCACGGTCACCGCATCGTCCACCTCCACCGGATCAAGGTAGGGAGACAGCGTCACCGTGTCCGCCAGCGTGGTTTCCCAGCTTAGCGTGGTCGTGTTCCCGCTCAGGAGGACGACATCGGAACGGGTGAACGAATCGATCACGGGGGAGATATCCTCGGGGATCGTCTGAACGGGGATCTCCGTCTGCGCCGTGGTCGGGGTGGGGAAGTTCTGCTTCACATCGAGCAAGGTCCACGGTCCGTCCGCGCTGTCGTTGCTACCCTCGAGCCTCCACCCCGAGGGATTGCGGATGCTCTCGAAGGCACCCGCCTGCGCCGTGCGGAAGGTGTAGCCGTTGATCGTGGGCGGCGTCGGCGTTCCGTAGTCGAACACCAGCGCCTCCTTGCCGTTGGTCCCGAAGTTGAACCACTTCGTGCCGAAATTATTGTCCAACAGATTGGGGGGATCCTCCCCGCCGCCGTTGGCGCTCGCTCCCGGCGAAAGCGTCACGCTCCCTCCGGAAGCGATCACCGGATTCATCGTCGTGGTCCCGTTCACAAACCGGAACTCCGACATCTGGATCGCATTGATGCCGCCCAGCGTCGCCGTGGTCGTGAATTTGTAGTAGCGATAGGCCACATCCTTCGCCTGGAGGACACCCGAGGCGGCGAGGGTTAGGATTACTCCCGCGAGAAGACGGCTTTCCCGCGGGGAAGCAGGGATGACTTTGGGGTATTTATTCGGGGTCATTGTTACCATTCCGCCCGCCGGAGATTATCCCCGGCGGCAGACGCAGGACCACGACCACGGGAGGGTGGTGCGCTTAGCCATCCCAACGCAATTCAATGCAAAACCGACTTGCGCTCTTCGCACATTCCCATGCGCCCCCCTCATCATGACACAAGACCTCATCTAACAAGGCCCGAAATTG
>CAMLOZ010000393.1 GCA_946481625.1 uncultured Haloferula sp.
CTGGATTGTTCACGTAAATATGGGCCATCTGGTGGTCCGCCACCGCGAAGACCTTGCTGCCGCCGGCATCCAGCGTTTCGAGACCCAATTCGACCTTGATCTGGATCCAGCCCTGCTTGCGGAAGATCCGGTTGAGGTGGATCGGGCGGGTGACTTTCGAGATCCCGTATTCGGAAACGATCATCACCTTTACCCCGCGCGACTCCAGATAGTCGATCAGCCCGCTGCTCACACGGTCGATCGATTCCAGTTCGGCGGTTATTTCCGGTGCGCCGGGCCCGAACTTCTGGAGGCAGTAGTCGAGGTGCGGCAGGTAGACCAGGCTGAGCGTCGGGCTTTCCCGGTCCTCAGTCCACTTGGCGGCGGCAGCGATCCATTCCGAGCAAGCGATCCCCGCGCCCGGGCCCCAGAAGCTGGGGAAGGGAAACTCGCCAAGATCCGCCTTCACCTTTTCCCGCAGGTCCATGGGCTGCGTATGGATGTCGAAAACCTTGCGCCCGTCCGCCGGATAGATCGGCCGCGGGGTCATGGCAATGTCCGCGCTCGAGTACATGTTGTACCACCAGAAGAGCTTCGCGCAGGTGAAGCCGGCGTGCTTGCGACGGAGGTGCTCCCAGACCTTCTCGCCGCGGACGAGGTGGTTGCTCTGTTTCCAGAAGCGGACTTCGGCGCTCTCGCGGTCATACCAGCCGTTCGCCACGATCCCGTGCTCCCGCGGGCTGGTCCCGGTGAGCATGGAGGACTGCGCGGTGCAGGTCACTGCGGGAAAGGCGGGCGGGAAGGCCTGCATCCCGTGTTTCTGCGCGAAGGCGGTGAGCCGCGGCAGGTGGGGGCCGAGAAGGGAGGGGGAAAGCCCGACCACGTTGATGACCGCCACGCGCTGCATGGGGCGAGTGCAATCATCAATCACCAATCGTTCAATCATCAATCGAAGTCCGGCTGCGCCGGGGACGACGGGGAGAAGGGCGGCTCAAGCAGCCCCGGTGTCTCGGCAAGCCCGAGGAGTCCTTCCGCGTCTACGGAACCATTTCCTGCAAAATTCTGACGTTTTGGCGGTGAAATGCCGATGATTCGCCTGTCGAAGCTTTCATTTCGTGACGATGCCCCGCAATCTCGCGCGGACATGAAGCTTTTCGGCACCGACGGCATCCGCGGCAAAGCGAACGAATTTCCGATCACGCCGGAGGTGGCCCTCCGCGCGGGCAAGGCGGTGGCGCAGGTGCTGCGCTCGTCCGGCCACAACCGCAACCGGGTGGTGATCGGGAAGGACACCCGCATTTCCGGCTACATGCTGGAGACGGCGCTGACCTCCGGCCTGGTCTCGATGGGCATGGACGTGCTCTTGCCCGGCCCGCTGCCCACCCCGGCGATCGCGCACCTGACCAAATCCATGGGCTGCGCGGCGGGGATCATGCTCACCGCCTCGCACAATCCGTACGAGGACAACGGCCTGAAGATCTTCGGACCGGACGGCTACAAGCTCTCCGACGCGCTGGAGGAAATCATCGAGCGCCACATCCTCGGCGACGAACCGGAAAGCCGGGCGATGTCGCCGGAGCGGATCGGCAAGGCTTACCGGATCGACGACGCGCGCGGCCGCTACATCGAGTTTGCGAAGCACACTGCGGACAACGTCCCGCTGCACGGGCTGAAGATCGTGGTCGATTGCGGCCACGGGGCGGCCTACTTCATCGCGCCGCTGATCTTCAAGGAACTGGGCGCGGAGGTGATCAAACACGGCTGCGATCCGGACGGGATCAACATCAACGACCGCTGCGGCGCGCTCTATCCGGAAACGGCGGGCGAACTGGTCCGCCAGCACGGCGCGGACCTGGGCATCTCCTTCGATGGCGATGCCGACCGAGTGATCTTCACCGATGCGACCGGCATGCCCGTCTCCGGCGACCGCATCCTCGCGCTCGCGGCGCTTTCGTTGAAGGAGCAAGGCAAGCTCCGCGGCAACAAGATGGCCTGCACGGTGATGAGCAACCTCGGCCTGCACGAGGCGATGCGCCGCGCGGGAATCGAGGTGCTGACAACGCCGGTGGGCGACCGCAACGTGATCGAGGCCCTGCGTGAGCAAGGCGGCTCCTTCGGCGGAGAGAACTCGGGCCACCTGATCTTCGCCGATCACGCGACGACGGGCGACGGCATCCTCAGCGCGCTGCAGGTGCTGCGCGTGATGAAGGAGAAGAAGGCGACGCTTGTCGAGCTTGCCGCCTGCATGCGCGAGTTCCCGCAGGAACTGGTGAATCTCAAGGTCGCCTCGAAGCCGCCGCTCGCGGGCTTGGCCGGCTTGCAGAAGCTGATGAAGGAAGCCGACGAAGCCTTCGGCGATGCCGGCCGGCAGCTCATCCGCTACTCGGGCACGGAGAACAAGATCCGCATCCTCGTCGAACACCGCGATGCCGATGCCGTGCACCAATGGATCGGGAAGTTCACCGAAGCGGTGAAGGAGGACATCGGCGTGCCGGCCTAGCAAAGTTCCAAACCCGGAGTTTCAAGATCCCAGGAACAGCCGATGGCCTTTGATTGGACCTTGGAGTTTGGCTTTTAGAGCTTTTCCTTATGCCCCTCTTCACCACGCGCGCCATTGAGGACTTCCCGATCGGGAACGTGTTGCTGCGTGATCACCACGCGGCGTTGAAGATCGACGGGCTCCACACGCATCCGCACGCGTGGCTGTCGGCGGTGGACGTGTCCTTTCTTTCCGAGGACGGACCGCAGGTCCTGGTGGATGAGAAGCAGACGCCGCTGGCGTGGTTCAGCGAGGTGCCGGATCTCTCGAATGCCGTCGTTGCCAGCGGTTCGTTCCTGATCGTTTATCCCTGGGATCTGATCCGCGCGAACGAGCAGCATGTCGCCTCGCTGACCGAGCTGCGCATCGAAGGGTCCGTTCACCCGAATGCCGTCATCGAAGGCGTCATCCACCTGGGTCCCGGCTCGCGGATCCTGCCCGGCGTCTTCATCGAGGGCAACGTGGTGATCGGCGCCAATACCAAGATCGGTCCGAACTGCTACCTGCGCGGCTCGACCTCCATCGGCGACAAGTGCCACATCGGCCAATCGGTGGAGATCAAGAACTCGCTGATCCTTTCCGGTACGAATGTCGGCCACCTCAGCTACGTCGGCGACTCGGTCCTCGGCGAGAAGGTGAACTTCGGCGCGGGCACGATCACCTCGAACCTCCGCCACGACGGCAAGAACCACCGCACCGAAGTGGACGGCGTCCTCATCGACACCGGTCGCCGCAAGTTCGGTTGCATCGTCGGCGACGGCGTTCACACCGGCATCAACACTTCCATCTATCCCGGCCGGAAGCTCTGGCCCGGGACAAGCACGCGTCCGGGTGAGATCGTGCAACGCGACCGGATAACAAACGACTAGCGTCTTCCCCTCTTCTGCCTTTCTTGGAACTTGGAACTTAGAATTTGGAACTTCTTCTATGTGCGGCATCGTCGGATACATCGGTAAAGCCTCCGCCCCCAGCGTCCTCATCAGCGGCCTGCGCCGGCTCGAATACCGCGGCTACGATTCCGCAGGCATGGCGATTCTCGAGGACGGCTCGGTGGTCGTGAGCAAGGCTCCGGGCAAGGTGTCGGCGCTCAATGACAAGGCCCATGCCGATTGGCCTGCCGAGCGCTTCGTGAAGTCCTCCACGGGAATTGCCCACACCCGTTGGGCCACCCACGGTCCGCCGACGGAAGCGAATGCCCACCCGCATCTCGACGAGTCCGGCGACATCGCGCTGGTCCACAACGGCATCATCGAGAACTACCGTTCGCTGCGCACGCGCCTTGAGGGGAAGGGGCATCATTTCTACTCGGAGACGGACACGGAGGTGCTCGCGCATCTCATCGGCGACCGCAACAAGGGCGATCTTTTCCAAGCGGTGTGCGATGCGCTCAGCCAGGTGGAAGGCACCTTCGGCATCGCCGTCATCTCGGCGAAGGAGCCGGGCAAGATCATCACCGCGCGCCGCGGCAGTCCGATCGTGATCGGGGTGGGGGAAGGCGAGACGATCGTCGCGTCCGATGCCTCCGCGATCATCGCGCACACCCGCCAGGTGATCTATCTGGAGGACAATGACATCGCGGTCGTCACGGCGGACAACGTCGATATCCGCGACCTTCACCAGGTGCCGGTCACGCGCGAAGTCAATGAACTCGGTTTCGACGCCGCCGCGGCGGAGAAGGGCGGTTTCGCCCACTTCATGCTGAAGGAAATCCACGAGCAGCCGGACTCCCTGCGCAATGTCGTCCGCGGCCGCCTCGATTTCAATCTCGGCTCCTCCGTGCTCTCCGGCATGGGTACCTCCCCGCGGGATCTGGCGG
>CAMLOZ010000394.1 GCA_946481625.1 uncultured Haloferula sp.
CGAGCTACCAGACGATGGTGACGGTGATCGACACCTGCCAGAAGGCGGGGATCTGGAACATTTCCTTCGCGACGCAGAGACCGGCGCAGGAGTGATGCAGCAAATCAGCAATCACTGATCTTCCGATCACAAATCGGAGTGCCGCTGCGCGGATTTGGATGGAGGGTGGTGCTGGTTTTGCGGCAAAACGGTTCCTTGGCAAACGGGGCGGGAGGGTTGATGATCCGCCTGCCGTGATGAACCGTCTGATCCTTTGCCTTGCCGCCACGGCGACCGCATTTGCCCAAGAGGAAGAAGTGCGGAGGGCGGAACCGGTGGACGAGCCGGAGATGCAGGCTCCGGATCCTGCGGCGGATTTGTTCGCCCACGGGAGGCGGCTGCATGATTCCGCGAAGGCGAGCAGCGTGATCGACCAGAGGATGGGCCGTTACGCGCAGGCGATCGAGGTGCTGTCCCGATACCTCGACGAGTATCCGAACCGTCCCGATGCCGAGGCGGCTTACTGGTATCTGGGCGAGAGCTATTACGGGTCGGGCCGGGTGGATGACGCGCGGCGTTGCTACCACGGGATTCTGAGCCGCTACGGCAAGGGCGGCTATGCCAGTGCCGCGGCCTTCCGGCTGGGGGTGGATCATTTCAACAACCGGCAGTATGCGCTGGCGGCACCGATCTTCGAAAAGATGGTGGCGGCGGCGACGATGCCCGACCATCGCCTCAAGGGACTCTTCTACTCGGCCTACTCTTACGAGTTGCAGGGGCGGACGCGCGAGGCGACGGACTACTACCGCAAGGTCATCGACGACCCCGAGGGCATCAATCCCTTTCTGCACAAGGCGCAGTTGCAATTGGGACGCTTGCTTGCGCGGGCGCAGAAGCTGGAAGAAGCGATGCCCTTGCTCGACCAGGCGGCGATGTCCCGCAGCGCCTCGGACGTGCGCGGGCCCGCGGCGGTGGAGGCGGGTGTCGTGGCAGCGAAGCTCGGTCAAAAGAAGAACTCGGACAAGTACCTGATGCTGGTGCTGACGACGCCCGGGATGGAGGCTTACCGGCCGGAAGCGCAGATCGCGCTGATGACCTCCCGCTACGAGAGCAAGGAGTATGGCGAGGTGATCGCGATCTTCCGCCGCAGCCAGGAGAAAGCGCAGGGCGAACAGGAGGCGCGGCGCCTGATGGTGGCGGCGAAGTCCTTCATGGAGCTGGAGAAGAACGTGGAGGCGCTGGAGCTTTTCCGCGAGGTGGAGAAGCTGATGCTTCCGAACAACATCCATGCCTTCGAGGCGAACTATCTCCGCTTGCTGTGCTTCTACCGTCTCGAGGGCCGTCATGTGCCGGACCAGGTGGACGCCTTTCTGGACATTTACCGCAAGAACCGTCCCCGCGATCCGAAGATCCACTCGGCGCTGCTGATGAAGGCGGAGTCGCTGATGGACGAGCAGAAGGCATCCGAGGCGGCGAAGGTGTACAACGAGATCGACGCGACGGTCCTGAGCCCGGAGAACCGCAAGGGGCTGCTCTACAAGCGGGCGTGGTGCCTGCTGGCGAGCGAGGATCCGCAGGGCGCGGTGCGTTCTTTCAGCCAGTTCATCGCGGACTATCCGGATGACCCGCGGGCGGCGGAAGCGTTGATCCAGCGGGCGCAGGCTCACAAGACCAGCGGCGAGGCGATGAAGGCGCTGGCCGACTACGATCTGGTGATCTCGCGGAACCTGAATCCGGAGTTCACGTCGATGGCCTATCTGGAGTCCGCGGACATCGCCAAGCAGGAGAGCAACATCGAGGACATGATCGCGCGCTACCAGCGCTTCCTGGACCAGTTCCCGGAGACGACCAACGAGCGCAAGGCGAAGGCGAACTACTGGCTGGCCTGGGGTCTGGTGAAAAAGGACCGGCTCAAGGAGGCCCTGCCGCACGCGGAAACGGCGCGGAGCCTGGATCCGAAGACCTACGGCAAGAACGCCGGTGCCCTGCTGGCGCTGGCTCACTGGACCTTGCAGAATCCCGAGGAGCTGTGTTCGGACGTGGACCGGGCGATCAAGGAGGGATATGTGGATTACCTGCCCGAGCAGCTCATCGATTGGGCGGCGATGCAGGCTTACAGCGCGGACCGCTTCGAGCAATCGGCCCGCTTTTATGATTTGATCGCGGACGAGGACGAACCGCGCAGCACGGCGAAGCAGACGTGGCGCTATCTCGGCAAGGCCTTGCTGGCTTCGGGCAAGGCGGAAAAGGCCTTGCAGCCGATCGCGAACGCGCTCGAGGTGGAGGACAGCGGGATGTGGAAGGCGGACGGTTTGTTGGACCGGGCCAAAGCCTTGATCGCGCTGGGGCGGCTGGACGAGGCGAGCTCCGCGGCGGCGGAGTGCAGGGCGCTGCGGCCGCAGGGCCGGACGAATGCGGAGGTGATGATCGTCCAGGGCGACATCCACATGAAGCGGAACGATCCGGCCCGTGCGGCGATGGATTACGTGGCTGCGGTGGAGCAGCTCGACGACAACGACCGGGTGCTGAAGCCGCTGGCGATCCACAAGGTGGCGCTCGCGCTGGAAAAGAAGGCGGACCCTTCGGGGGCGCAGGAGTACCGGCTGATGCTGCGGTCGAAGTATCCCGAGTGGCGGGAGCGGCGGGAGGGGGAATGACGAATTCCGACTTTCCGAATGCCGAATGAAGTGTGCGGATTCGCACGCATGAAGTGGCAGGGAACGAGTCGCGCTTGTAGGGGACGGTGTTGAGCTTTAAGGGCTGGCCGTGCTTACGAGTCCGACCGATCTCACGCTCGCCCTGCTTGCGGCGTTTTGCATCGGGATGTCGAAGGCGGGGTTCTCGGGGATCTCGCTGATTTCGGTCTTCCTGATGGCGGATCTTTACGGGGCGGAGAATTCGACGGGGGTGGTGCTGCCCCTGTTGATCGTGGCGGATCTGGTGGTGTATCCGGCGTTCCGGAAGCATGCGGACTGGAAGCCGGTATGGCGCTTGCTGCCCGCGACGCTGGCGGGGCTCGTGGTCGGCTGGTGGCTGCTGCGGGTGATCGATGAGGACTGGGTGGCGCGGAAGGCGATCGGCGGCTGCATCCTGGCGATGGTGGCCCTGCAGGCGGTGCGGGCGTGGAAGCCGGCATGGTCGGACCGGCTGGTGGAGTCGCGGGGCTTCGGGACGGCGGCGGGGGCTGCCGGGGGGATCACGACGATGCTGGCGAACGCGGCGGGACCGGTGATCCAGCTCTACCTGCTGTCGCGGAGGTTGCCGAAAATGGAACTGTTAGGGATCGGGGCGAGGTTCTTCCTGCTGGTGAATATCCTGAAGTTGCCCTTAAGCGGGAGTTTGAATCTGATCACGCCGGCGACGCTGATGGACAATCTCAAGTGCCTGCCGGGGATCTTCGCGGGGATACTGATCGGGAAGTGGCTGATCGTGCGGGTGCCGCAGCGGGCCTTCGAGTGGATGGTGATCGGGTTTTCGGCGGTGGCGGGCCTGAGATTGGTGCTGTTTTGAGGCGGGAGGGCAGTTGTTTTGCCAATTTTGCGACTGTTGATTGGCGAAGTTGTCGGATTGCGTTAGGAGTCACCGCTCGGGGCGGGTTCGTTCTATCAAAAAAACAAGTAATCTCCGAATCAGGATTGCATTGATGATGATCGGGGCTGATAACGCTCGCCCCCCGCACTCCCCCAGATTGAAGACCATCCATGTCATTTCCGGAGCTTAGCGAGGCAGACGTCCGATCCATGATCCGCCTCGTAGGCGATGTTGCAGCGTCGCGTGGCGGTGCCGACGAGAAGCGCAGGGTGTTGATGGACGGGCTGATCCGGTTGGTGGATGCGCAGCGCTGGTTGTGGACGCTCTCCTCGCGCGAGCGGATCAAGCCGGGCAAGAGGCCGGTGTACACGGCGGTTTCCCACGGGGGCTTCGAAGATGGCCAGTTTCCGAAATTGTTAAAGGCCATCGATGATCCGGGAAGTTGGGGGATCTTCCACGGGATCACGAGGGAGATAAGGCAGCGGGAGCAGCATTTGACATGGACGCGCCGCCAGATGGACGCCGAAGATCATTTTTCCCGCGACGGTGTCAGGGAACTCTGGCATGCGGCGGGAGTGGGGGATTTGATGATTTCCGCCTGTCCGCTTCCCAATGGCGAACTGAGTGCCGTCGGCATCTACCGGCAGGTGGGAGAGGACCACTTCGACAGCAGGGCCGCGCGGATGGCGCACATTGTATTGGCGGAGGTTCCCTGGCTGCACGAGACGGCCTGGACCGAGCAGAAGAAGGCCCTGCTGCCCAGCCTCTCGCCGCGCCGCAGGAACGTGCTGAACCTGGTCTTGGAGGGGCACTCGC
>CAMLOZ010000395.1 GCA_946481625.1 uncultured Haloferula sp.
GGGACCAACTTCACGGACATCTTCAACCACACGGACAGCACGATGAGCTTCTTCGGTGCCACCCGGAACCAGACGATGCGCTTCGATCTCGCGACGCCGGCACCGATGTACCGCTGGTTCCGCTACTCGGTCACCGCGACCGGCAGCGCCACGCAGCACGCGCTTGCCGAAATCGAGTACTTCGGCATCGAGCAGGATTCCGACTCGGACGGCCTGCCCGATTACTTCGAGGCCCAGTACGGCGTCGCCAATCCGGGCGATGATTCGGACAGCGACGGTCTAACCAACCTCCAGGAGTACGAGGAAGGCACGGCTCCGAACGACAGCGACACCGACAACGACGGATTGACCGACGGAAGCGAGATCAACACGCATAACACCAGCCCGACCGCCAGGGACAGCGACAACGACCAGATTCCGGACGGCTATGAAGTGAGCCACGGAGGAGATCCGACCAATTCGTTGACGCTGCCCGAGTTCGCTCCGATCGATTGGGCCACGCCGGCGAACATCACCGGCAACCTGAGCGACTTCAAGACGACCGGCACCCTGGTCCACGCCTGGACCGGCGGCACCGCGGCGATCGACGTCCCCGGCGTCGCCAACTTCACGCCGGGTCCTTCCCTGGGAGCCAGCCACACCGGTTTCGATCCGTACAACCGCAACCTCAACGCGGACTATGAGACGCTGATCGATACCGGCAGCTATAGCGGCTCCCTCGGACGCTTCATCGAGATCCCGAACCTGACACCGGGCGAGGATTACCGCGTGCAGATCTGGGTGGCGGACACCCGCTCGGGCACCGCCGACCGGACCTATCGCTACGGCAACGCCGGCGATGAGCAGGTGACCTTGGAAGCCGGTGCGTTCGGCAACGAGGCGGTCAAGCCCGGCCAATGGGTCACCGGCACCTTCACGGCAATCGATACCGCGCAGTTCCTCTTCATGGACAGCGCGACCGTCGCCGGAGCCCAGTACAACGCGCTCACCGTCTATCAGGACGAGATCGTGATCACGACCCCGCTCCAGGTCATCGCCACCGGCTTCAACGGTGCGGCCTTCGAGATGACGGTCACCGGCTTCGATACCGGAAAGACCTACCAACTGCGCCGCAGCACCACGCTGTCCGGCTTCTCGAACGTCGGCGCGGCCTTCACGCCCGCCGGAACCACCCAGGTGGTGAGCGATCCGGCGCCGCCTGCCGGAAAGGCGTTCTACATGATTCAAGACGTTCCGTAAGTCCAGGTCCGGAACGTTCTTGCAAGGCACCTCCCGGTTCCCTCGTGGAACCGGGAGGTTGTCCTCTCTCCCCGCGTCCTCTAGTAAACGGAGAGCATATGATAGCATTACGTTTGCTCTCCCTCGGCGGTCTGCTTCTGAGCGGCTACCTCTCGTTCGCCCACTCGGGCGCGGACAAGTACCTGGTCGGCTGCGGCGGCGATTCCGGCTGCGCCGATGCCATGGGCTCGAAGTGGTCGCAATGGTTCCTGGTCCCTGTCACGGCGCTTTCGCTGCTGCTCTATGCGGCGCTCCTCTTTCTCACCTTCAAGCCGCGGCGCGCGCCGCTGGTGGCCATCGCCACCGCCCTCGCCGGGGCCGCCCTCTGGTTCGGCATCGTCCAGGCCTTCATTCTAAGGAGCTTTTGCCCCTGGTGTTTGACAGCCCATCTTATCGGCTTGGCCTGTGCCGCGATAATCTTCCTGCGAATGCGCCGCCCGACGGAGGTGCCTGCGATCCCGACCGAGGCTACGGCCGGCAAGACCAAGCGGAAGAGATCCGCCGCACGCGACCCGAAGACGAAGCCGATCTATGCGCCCCCGCGGGCGGGCGAACCGCTCGCCGACGCCTTGCGCCAACCGTTGATGCCCGGCGTGTTGGCAGGCTTGGCCGCGGTCGCGGTCCTGATTCTCGGCCAGGTCTTCGGCCCCGCGCCGGACACGCACTTGGAAACGAACCTCGTCCTGGAAGAGGAGAAACCTGCTCCTGTGCGGACACCGGGGAAGACCGAAACCGTCCCGGTCCACATCCGCGGCGAAGGCCGCAGGGCCACCTTCCTCGGCAACAAGGAATACAACGTCTCCGCCCTGCCTCACCTCGGGAACCCCGACGCTCCCCACGTGGTGGTGAAATACTTCGACTACGCCTGCGATGCCTGCCGCGACCTGCACGGGGACCTCGAGCTCTTCATGGCAAAGCATCCCGGCAAGTTCTGCATCGTCCTTCTCCCCTGCCCCATCGAGCGCGCGTGCAACCCGCACATGCCCTCCCATCTCCACGACCACGCCCACGCCTGCGAACTCGCGCGGGTGGCCCTCGCTTGCTGGCGGACGGACCCCGGGGCCTTCCCCGCCGTTCACCACGCCCTCTTCGCCCGACCGGTCATGGATACGGCGAAGGCCCTTCAAGCAGTGAAGCCGCTGATGAAGAAGCCCCTCCCCGCCGACGCATTCAAGGATCCTTGGATCGCCGAAGTTTTGGCCGCGGACGCCGAGGACTACAAACGCATCAATATCACCAACAGCGGCCAGCCGAATTACCTGATGCCGAAGCTGCTGGTGGGTGGCACCCGCATGCTCCACGGCGTGACCAAATCCCGCGAGATCCTTTTCCAAGCCCTGGAACACGAATTCAAGATCCCATCCTCCTGACCCCCCGTCAGCCTGCCATCCCGGCCGCCGACCCCGGCCAGCATGTCCCGATCAATCTGGACGCCCTCTGCTGACCCGGCCCTGCTCTTGAGCGATCCGCCAGAGGTAACTTCCCAAAGGTCGTTGTTGTCTTCGGCCTTGTGTCGACAGAGAGCATTTTCCGCCCCTGCCCAAGGGCTGGGAATAGGCTCATGTGGTTGCAAATCAATGCAAAGCAATTGCATTGCGAAGTCGAAAGGGCATTTGCATCATGCCATATCGTCATTTTAATGGCACATATTTCAATTTTCTTGCCGATCACGGGCCAATTTGGATCAATGGTAGCGCGTTAGACCTCCCGTTCCTGGCATTTAAAAGATGTCCGGCGACCCTCCCCCGCAAAAAACCCACGCGGAAGGGTTTGGTTTAAACCCCGGAAAAACCCATGAAACCCAACTATCGGAACCGCTTCCTCGCGGCGCTGCGAGGTACCTCCGTGTCGTCGGCAATCGCTGCCGGCTTCATCGCCATCACTATCGTGCCCTCCCATTCCGCCACCCTGACCTGGGACATCTCGCCCGGGACGGTGGGGGCCGGGAACGGGACCATTACCGGCGGAGCCGGGAATTGGGACACCACTCCGACGCTCGGCAACTGGACCGCCGATGCCGGAGCCAACAACGTGGCATGGAACAACGCGACGCTGGACGGCGCGGTTTTCACCGGCACCGGCGGGACTGTCACCCAAGCCGGGGTGGCAGTGAACAACTTCAACAGCACCGGCTATACGGTGACCGGCGGCACACTGACGATGGGAGGTGCCGCACCAAAGATCACCACGAACTCCGACGCCACGGTTTCCTCGATCCTGGGCGGCACCGCGGGCCTGACCAAGGATGGCAGCGGCGTCCTGAGCATTCCCACCAAGGCCACCTACACAGGCGGAACAATCGTGGACGCCGGGGTGCTCAGCCTCACCGGCGGGGGCGGTTCGGGCGGCACGATCCGCGAGAGCGTGACGGTGAACAACGGGGCGATCCTGCGGATCAACACCGGTGACGCGACCGGCTACGGCACGGGCACGGACCGCCTCGCCACCATCAACATCAACCAGGGCAGCACGCTCAACATCAACGTCACCGCCAACCAGACGCTGGGCAATGCGGTGATCAACCTCAGTGGCGGCGCAATCACCGGGGTGAGCGGAAGCAACCTGGACTTCTTCCAGACGACTTCCGCGCTGAATTCGCTGGCATCGCCGGTCACTTCGACATCCAGCGGCACCAGGCTCCAGATCCGTCAGCCCGCCGGTCTGACCATCAATACCGCTGTCGGCACGACGCCCTCGGGCATCGATCTGGATATCAACTCGGTGATTTCGAACAACGGCAGCTTCACCACGGCCCCGCTGATCAAGGCGGGCAACGGCACCCTGAGGTTGAACGGCAGCAACACCTACACCGGCGCGACGAACGTGAATGCGGGAACGCTGATCCTCGGCGCGGCAGGGATCAGCCAGACCTCGGACTTCACGGTGAACAACGCGGGAACGGTGCTGCGCCTTGCCGCCACGGGGAAGACCTTGAAATCGCTGACGCTGAACACCGGCAGCACGCTCGACATCGCGGCGAACAAGACGGCGACCACCACGGTCACAAACGCGCTCACGACGTCC
>CAMLOZ010000396.1 GCA_946481625.1 uncultured Haloferula sp.
CTCGACGCACTCGTTGCAAATGTACACGCCCGGGCCGGCGATCAGCTTTTTCACCTCCGAGTGGCTTTTGCCACAGAAGGAACACATCGTGAGGTTGGATGCTCGTGCCATAGGGGTGCCGGGTTAAAAAGCAGCAGGCGCCGGGCCGAATAGCCCGACGCCTGAACTTAGCGGAAAAGACTTCAGGCGTCGTCCTTTTTTCCGTCATTCGTGTCAGTCAGGGCCGCCACGACGTCCGGAAGCTGCTTGCGATTCTCAAGGACCTTGTCGACCAAACCGTAGGCCACGGCTTCCTCGCCGGTCATGTAGTAATCCCGTTCGGAGTCCTTTTTGACCTGTTCGATCGTTTTGCCGCTGTGTTTGGCCAAAATGCCGTGCAGGCGGTTGTTCAGGTTGATCATGAAGCCGAAGGTCCGCTCGACGTCGAGGGCGGTGCCTTGGGCGCCACCGGAGACCTGGTGGATCATGACGTGGGAATTCGGCAGGCAGAAGCGCTTGCCCTTCGTGCCCGCGGTCAGCAGCACCGAGCCCATGGAGGCGGCGATGCCGATGCAGTAGGTATTCACGTCGCAGGTCATGAACTGCATGGTATCGTACATCGCGAGGCCGGCGGTGACGGAGCCGCCGGGGCTGTTGATGTAGATGTGGATGTCCTTCTTCGGGTCCTGCATTTGCAGGAAGAGGAGCTGGGCGATCACCGAGTTCGCGACGAAGTCGTCGATCGGGGTGCCGATGAAGATGATGCGGTCCTTCAGCAGCCGCGAGTAGATGTCGAAGGAGCGTTCGCCGCGGCCATCCTGCTCGATGACGACGGGGACGTAGTAGCTGTTGCGGGGGCCTCCTCCCGCCTGGATCATGTTCGGGAAATCACTCATCTGTGGTCGGTTCATCTGCGATTTCCTCAACGGTGGCGTGCTCCAGAACGAAGTCAATGGCCTTGCCCACCAGCATGGAATTGCGGATGCCCGGGATGCGGCCGGCCTTTTGCAGATCCTTGATGAACTTCTTCGGGTTCTGCTTGCGGGACTGGGCGATCATGGCGAGGTGATTGACCAGTTCCTGGTCGCTCACGGAGATGCCTTCGGTGCGGGCGATCTCTTGCAGGATGAAGTTCGTCTTGAGGTTGGTCTTGGCCTGCTCGCTGGCGGTGGCGAAGATCTCGCCCTGCTGGGCGGTGAGTTCCTCCTCGGTCATGCCGGACTTCACGCCGCGCTCGACCAGGGCATCGGCCTGGCCCTGGGTCTCGTGGCGGACGAGATCCTCCGGGAGTTCGAAATCGACGAGGGAATTGAAGTGCTCGACGATCTGGTTGACCTTGAGGTCATCGATGCGGCGGCGCTTTTCGGCCTCAATCTGCTGCTTGGCGAGTTGCTTGAGTTCTTCGAGGGACTTGCCGCCGGTGACCTTGGCGGCGAACTCGTCGTCGAGCTCGGGAAGGACAGCTTGCTTGAGGCCCTTGAGAGTGACGTGGAAGACGACTTCCTTCGAGCGGAGGTCGGAGAGCGGGAAGTCCTCGGGAATGGTGAGGGCGATGTCCTTGCCGTCGCCTTCGTTCATGCCGGCGACTTGGGCGGCGAAGCCGGGGAGGAAGCTGTTTTCGTCGAGCTTGAGCCAGAAGCCTTCGCGGCCGCCGAGGTAGCCGGCGGACTTGCCGAGGGCGGTTTCGAGCGGCTGGCCGTCGAGGGTCGAGGTGAAATCGATGACGGCGAGGTCGGCCATTTCGGCGGCGCGGCCTTCGATGTCCTTGTAATCGGCGAAGCGTTCGCGGAGGCCTTCGAGCTGGGTTTCCACATCGGCCTCGGTGGCGTCGGTGGAGGGGGCCTTCACGGTGATGCCCTTGTATGCCGGGAGGGCGACTTCGGGGGCGAGGGTGAGGGTCGCCTGGAAGGTGAGGGAGCCGTCGGAGTTGTGGTTGAGATTCTGCGGGATGCCGAAGTTGAGCACCTTGAGGGCCTCCTTGCGGAGTGCTTCATCGTAGGCCTGGCGGACGAGGCGTTCGTCGAGTTCCTCGGTGATCGCGGACTGGAAGCGCTTCTCGATCACGTTCTTGGGGGCCTTGCCCGGGCGGAAGCCGGGGATGCGGGCCTGGGAGGCGTAGCCGGAAACGATCTTGGCGCGCTCGCTCTTCACGGTGTCGGACGGGACTTCGACGCGCAGCGTGGCGAGGCAGTTCGGCTGCTTTTCAACGGTGATGTTCATGGGCGGAAAGTGCGGCGCGGGAAAGGCCATTGGCGCGCCGGGGGCGGGAAGCTAAGGGGGCTGCGCGGGCCTTGTCAAAGCGAAGTAGCGGTAGTTAGGGCGGCTGTGCCGCCAATTTCCAATCACCAATCTTCCAATCATCAAACGAAGTGCGGCTGCGCCGGAGGGGGCCGGAGGAGAGTGAACCCGCCGGAACGGGGTGTCCCCTGCCCTGCGAAATCCGCCAAACCCCTTGACGCCCCCCGTGAGGAAACGGTTCTATCAGCTCCGTTGCCGCAACACATGGATAATTTACCCCTCCTTACCAACCGGGGCCTCGTCTCCGTCGCTCGCCGGGTTTTGCTGGCGGCGTTGTTCTTCCTCGGATTTGCCGGCACGCTGGCGAAGGCGCAGGACATCGAAGGCAAGAGAGTCTCGGAGGTCGCGATCCGGTATACGGGTGCTCCGACGGTCGATGAGGCCCGCCTCCGCAGCCATATCTCGACCCGCGCCGGGGAGGAATACCGGAGCGAGAAGGTGGACAACGACATCAAGTCGCTCTTCGAGTCCGGGAACGTGGATGACGTCCGCGTGCTGGCCGAGCCGGTGGGCGATGCGGTGAAGGTGATCTTCGAGGTGACGACCCGCGGCACGATCGTGGCGGTGGGTTTCACCGGGAATTCGGCGCGCAATTTCAGCGACGAGAAGCTTGCGAAGGAGACCAAGCTGAAGGTCGGCGGTGCCCTTTCGGACGAGGCGATCCTGACAGCCCGCCGCAACCTTGAGACCTTTTACCGGGGCTACGGCTATCCGGACGTGCAGATCAGCCACCGGACGCAGCCGAACGAATCCGGCCAAGGCTACGACCTGATCTTCATCATCGACGAAGGCGGCAAGAACGAGATCCGCGACATCCGTTTCGAAGGCAACACGGCCTACGACAGCCGGACGCTGCGCAAGCAGATGAAGGTGAAGGAGAAGGGCTGGTTTTCCTGGATCACCAAGTCCGGCCGTTTCGAGGTGGACCAGCTCGACCAGGACGTGGAGGCGGTGCTCGATTACTACCGCACCCGCGGATACCTGCGTGCCAGCAGCCCGGGAGTCCGCCGCGACCCGGTCGATGACGGCCGGGTGGATCTGGTCATTCCGATCCACGAAGGGGAGAAGTACACCGTGGCCGGTGTCGGTTTCGGCCGCATGACGGTCTTCAAGCCGGAGGAGCTCTACCCCGCCCTGACGCTGAACGGCGGCGACGGCTACTCGTCGAAGAAGATGCGGGACGACATCAAGATGATCCGCAGCTACTACGGGTCCCGCGGCTATGCCGATGCGACCGTGACGCCGGACATCCGCGATGCGGGCCCGAACAAGGTGAACATCGTGTATCGCATCACCGAAGGTTCCCGCTACCGCGTGGGCCGGGTGAACATCGAGGGCAACACCAAGACCAAGGACAAGGTCATCCGCCGTGAAATGCCGCTGAAGCCGGGCGACTGGTTCAACTCGGTGGAGTTGGAGACCGCGCAGTCCCGCCTGAAGAACCTGCAGTATTTCGAAGACAACATCCAGGTGGATGCGGCACCGGGCCGCGGTGGCTACCGCGACATCAACGTGCTGGTGGAGGAGAAGCGCACCGGCTCGATCAGCGCGGGTGTCGGCTTCAGCTCGATCGACAGCATCGTGGGCTTCGTCAACCTGGAGCAGACGAACTTCGACATCATGAACCCGTGGGCCTTCACCGGTGGCGGCCAGCGCTTCTCGGCGAACCTGCGGCTTGGTAGCGAGCGCTCGGACTTCAGCGTGTCGCTGGTCGAGCCGTGGTTCATGGACAAGCAGCTCGCGCTGGGTGGCGAGCTCTTCTACAAGGACTCCCAGTACTACTCCGACTACTACGAGCAGACCAATGCCGGTGCTGCCGTCTTCATCCGCAAGCCGCTCGGTGAAAAGTCCTCGCTCAAGCTGGAATACCGCCTTGAGAACGTCGAGATCGAGACCGAGTCCTCGGTCGCGGTGCTGACCAACAACTGGCTCACCAACAACCCGGGCTTCCCGGTCAGCCCGGCGAACCCCTACCCGCGCCCGTCGCTGCTCGATGAAAAC
>CAMLOZ010000397.1 GCA_946481625.1 uncultured Haloferula sp.
GGCGCCGACGCTCGACTGGAACGGGAAGATCCTGGCGGATTTCGGGGTGGAGGAACTGGTGCCGTTTTTGGAGGAGCGGAATGTGATTTGAGGGGCAAGAGCGACCAGCCACCCCGACAGCGCGGGAAAAAACCGGAAGTACCAGCAAAAATCCAGCGCGGCTGCAAGCGGAGATATGCCTTCGAGGGTTACGCGATCGCGTAGGGAGTGAAGGGAATTGCTCCCCGGGGCTTATGATTCGAGCGGGTGTTTCATGTGCGAACTTCTCCGCCGGTGGAAAGTGGATATTTTGCAAAGAATGATATATTGCTTTTTGCAGGAAAATGCTAGGACCGGGACATGCAATTGCCCGTTGCGGATCTGGGTATCCTGTTCGATACCTCCGATTTTCCCGCCCGATGGAGGTGCGGCCATTGGACCTCGGTCCATGGCTGGTTCCATATCCTGTCGGACATCGCCATTGCGGGGGCTTATTCGATGATCCCGCTCGCGCTGGCCACCTACTGGTGGTTCAAGCGGGCGGAGCTTGCGTTCCCTCGCCTGTTCTGGCTGTTCGCGGCGTTTATCTTCAGTTGCGGTGCCACGCATCTCGTCGATGCGATCATCTTTTATGCTCCTGTGTACAGGTTTTCGGCCTTGATGAAAGTGATCACGGCGGTGGTATCGTGGGGCGCGGTGGTGGCGCTTTTCCGGGTCGCGCCGAAGGCCTTTGAATTGCCGGGCCTCCGCAGGGTCAACAATCAGCTGCAGGACCAGCTTGCGAAGAGACGGCAGGCCGAAGAGGCGCTCGCACGCAGCAACGCGGATCTGGAAGCCTTCACCGGCATCGTAACCCACGACCTTCGCAATCCACTCAACAACGCGCTGTTCATGGCGGAGATGGCGCGCGAGGCCGCGGCCCGGGGTGATGCGGAGCACCTGGCATCCCACCTGAAGGTCGCGGTGGATTCGCTGCACCAGATGGAAGCGCTGATCGGCGAACTTCATGCGTCCTCGAGGGTGTTCGGCCGGGCGAACGAAATGGAAAGGCTCGCCTTGGGGTCGGTGGTTGAGCTTGCCGTGCGGAACCTCACCCCCCTGATCGCCTCCTCCGAGACCAAGCTGGAGGTCGGATCGCTTCCGGAAGTCCGCGGGAACCGGACCATGCTGGTCCAGCTCTTCATCAACCTCTTCGAGAACTCGATCAAATACCGCGGCGAGGAACCGCTTGTGATCGGAATCGACGCCGTGGGGGAGGAGGGGGGAACCGTGGTAAGGGTCGCCGACACCGGGCCGGGGATCCCCCCCGAGCACATCGAGCGGGTCTTCGAATCGGGCGTCCGCGGCGACCATGGCGGGGGTATCCCTGGCAGCGGCCTCGGCCTGGCCTTCTGCAGGAAGATCATGGAAGCCCATGGCGGAACGATCTCGGCATCGAGCCCGCCGGAAGGCGGCGCGGTGATCGAGCTCCGCTTCAGCGTGTAAGCCGCCGCGCTCCGGATCACCTCGCCTGTGCAAATTGCAGCACCATCAATTCTTTGACGCGGCTCGCCCGCCGATGTTGATTGGGCTCCCATATGGAATCGGGAGGAGCGGATGCTGGCGAAGAGAGGATCTCGGATTGGTTGCAGTCCAGACGTGGCAATTTCGACGAACTCGTGGAGTTCGTCGAAGACTATGCCATTTTCACCTTGAGCCCGGCCGGGATCATCCTGGATTGGAACCGCGGGGCGGAACGGCTGACCGGTTACCGGCCGGCAGAGATCGTCGGTCGGCACTTCTCGGAATTCCACGGTGCCGAAGATATCGCGGACGGTTTGCCGGCGCGGGAACTGGAGATCGCGGCAGGCGAAGGGCGTTTTTCCGACGAGGGATGGCGCTTCCGCAAGGACGGTCGCCGGATCTGGGCGAGCGTGACCCTCACGGCTCTGAGGTCGCATGACGGGGAGATCGCGGGGTTCCTGATGATCACGCGGGATCTGACAGAGCGGCACGAGCGGATCGAGGAGCTGCGGCAGAGCGAGGAGCGCTTCCGCCTGATGATCGAGAATGTGTCGGACTATGCGATTTTCATGCTCAATCCGGAAGGCCGCGTGGCCAGTTGGAACAACGGGGCGCGGCGGATCAAGGGCTATACGGCCGAAGAAATCATCGGCCGGCATTTCTCGGTGTTCTATCCGGCCGATGCCAATGCCGCGGGCCTGCCCGCGAAGCTGCTGGCGATGGCCCTGAAGGACGGACGGGTCGAGGACTTGGGATGGCGCATCCGGAAGGATGGTACGCGGTTCTGGGGACAGGTGACCATCACCGCGCTGTACGATGAACGGAGAATCCTGCGGGGCTTCGCGAAGATCACGCGCGATCTTACCATGAACCGGCACGTGGACCAGCTCCGCAAGGCGGGACGGAAGAAAGACACTTTCCTGGCGACGCTGGCGCACGAGTTGAGAAATCCCTTGGCACCCATTCTCACCGGCCTCGAAGTGATCCTGAAGTCGCCCGAGGACAGCCACAGGATCACGAAAGTGGCCGGGATGCTGCGGCGGCAAGTGGACCAGATGTCCCGCTTGATCGAAGACCTCGTGGACATTTCGCGGATCACTTCCGGGAAAGTGGCGCTGAGGAAAGGCATCGTCTCGGTGGCGGACATCGTGTCGCGCTCCCTCGAAGCCGCGAAACCGGGGATCGAGCAGAAGCGGCAACGGTTGACACAGTATTTGCCGACCTCCGAGGTCCTTGTTCACGCGGATCTGCATCGGCTGAGCCAGGCGCTGACCAACCTCCTGTCGAATGCGGTGAGGTACACCCCGCCCGGAGGGAATATCGCGCTTTCATGTCGGGTGGACGGGCAGATGCTGCTGATTGCCGTGGAGGACGATGGCATCGGCATCGCCCCTGAGAACCAGGAGGAAATCTTCGACCTCTTCGAACAGGGTGAAAACGGCGTGACCGAGGGCTTGGGAATCGGCCTAACCCTCGTGCGGACGATCGCCCGCCTCCATGGAGGAACCGTCACCGTGGAAAGCGCGGGTGAAGGTCGCGGAAGCACCTCACCCTCCGGCTGCCGGTCGTCACCAGCATGGTCCGCGATCAACCGACGGCCGGGGCGGGGACCGAAGAGGGGGATCAACGGAAAGGGAGGGTCCTGATCGCGGACGACAACCTCGACAGTGCGGAGATGCTCTCGATGTTCTTCAACGGCGAAGGGATGGACACCGCCATCGCCCACGATGGCGTCGAAGCCGTGGAACTTGCGGCGAGTTTCCGGCCCCACCTGGCATGTCTGGATCTCGGGATGCCAGGGATGGATGGCCTGGAATCCGCAAGGAGGATCAGGAAGAACAATCCCGAGGTCGTCCTGGTGGCGATCAGCGGGTGGGCCGGCGAGGAAGACCGCAACCGGAGCAAAGCGGCGGGCTTCGACTCCCACCTCGCAAAACCCGCGGCACCTTCGGATTTGCGGGAGATCCTCCGGAGGTGCACGTCCATGGCGTAGCGGTTACGCACGAGGCGGAAGCGCCAAGGAGTGGGGGACTCATGCCCCCGGCCTGCAGGCTCGCCGCTCCTTACGGCTGGCGCATCCGGCGGAGCGCGGGCTATGCTGACTCGATTGCACCTCGCGGGCAGGGACACGGAATCCCAACCTGTCATCCCTTCGTGAAACAGGGTCGTTTCCGTTTCATCTTCCTGCTGCTGGGAATGGCGCTGCTTTTTCGTGGAGCCATGGCCACTGCCGCCGGGGAGTCGTCTCCACTTCATCCGAAGGTGGGGGTGGGTGCCTGGATCTGGGACCAGGAGACCCGCGACCGGCAGGAGTGCCGCTTCGTGCGGGCCTTCGAGATCCCCGGGGGTGCCGAAGTGATCTCGGCCTGGCTGCGCATCACGGCGGACAATTCCTACCACCTGTTTCTCGACGGCCAGCCGGTCGGCCGCGGCGGCGACTGGCGGGTGCTGATCGAGTATGACGTGAGGCTGCTGCTGACGCCCGGCGAGCACGTGCTCGCGGTGAACGCCTTGAACGACTTCGACGTCGCCGGCTTCCTTTTCGGCCTCCATGTCGAAATGAGCGACGGCCGGGTGATCGAGATTGCCTCGGACGATTCATGGAAGATCGCGCCGAACGATGCGGCCGGTTGGCAGAAAAAGAGCCGCGCATGGAAACGCTGGCCTGCCGCGAAGGTGCTCCGGCAAACCACTCCCGACTACCGCCCGCAGGTCTATCAGGCCCCCATATCCGAGCCGCTGGTGATCGCGCTCTGGCAAGTTCGCGCGCTGGAGCAGGCGAACCGGCGCGC
>CAMLOZ010000398.1 GCA_946481625.1 uncultured Haloferula sp.
CGAGTGTCAGGCGCGTGCCATCGAGGCGGTGCTTCAGGCCGATCCCCGGCGGCAGGTCCATGCCCATCAGCCAGCGGGTCATCGTCTGCACGAAGTCGCCGTAGCCCTTCCAATCGCGGATGCCCTGCGAGAACTCGCCGCCGAGCGGGAAGGACACCGCCGCGCTCCGGCCCAGGCCGCGGCGCGCGTGCGCCACCAGCGGGGCCACGTATTCGTCCTTGCTCACCAGCGAGGTTGTCGCGTCCTCGCGCGCGTAGGAGAGGTTGTAGCCGTCCACCTGCGGCAGCCAGTCGAGGAGCTTCGGCGAGATCTCCGCCCAGCGCCCGGTCGGCTGCGCGCCCACCGGATCCTCGATGAAGGCGGAGCGCGCGATGGTCACGGTTTCCTGCGCGAAGATCTTCGGGATATCCATCGGCCGGTCGGTGAAGAACACGCGCCCGCCGCCGCGCTTGCCGATGTCCTCGATCAGCTTCGCGTCCACGTCCGCGGGCGTGCCCAGGCCGATGACCGAAACGGTCGCGCCTTCCTTCTGCATCTCGGCGAGCAGGTTCTTGTAGTCGCCGGGTTCCTCGGTGTCGTTCGCGTCCGTGAAGAGGATCACGTGCCGTGTGCCGACCTGCGCGTTCTTCAGTTCGTCCCACGCGGCCTTCAATCCTTCATAGACGAAGATGCCACCACCCATCGACTGGATCTTGCGCACCCGGGCCTGCAGGGCTGCCTGATTGCCCTGCACCTGCGTGAGCGGCACCACCTCCTCCGGTGCGCTATCCACGGCATAGACGCAGATGTGATCCGCCGCACCGAGCAGGCCGATCGCTTCCGCCGCGCCGGCATTCGCAAGGTCGATCTTCTTCAAATCCTTCCCGCCCCCGCCCGCGCCCGGATCCACGCTCACCGACATCGAGCCCGAGCGGTCGATCACGATCGCCAGTGCCACGGAGAGCTTGCGGTGCTCGCTCTTCAACTCCATCGAGACCGGCAGCAGCGTGTCGATGGACGACTGGAAGTAGCCGCCCGAGCCGAAGGACTGCTTGCCGCCGGCCATCAGGAAGCCGCCCGCCTGCTCGCGCACGAAGAAATCGAGCGCGTTCATGAAGGGCAGGGGAATCTCGAAGGCCGGGACGTTGTTGAAGATCACGGCGCGTGCGCCGCTCAAACGCCCGGGGTTGAGTTCCTGCGGCGTGGCCACGTCCACGGTGAAATCGAGCGAGGACAGCACCTTGGCGACCGGGTCGTCGGTGTACTTGGTGACCAGCAGCACGCGCGGGCCGCCCGCGATCTCGATCCAGCGCGAGGCGCGGTTGTTGCCCGGATGCGCGTCGGTCATGCCGCTGCCCGCGACGACGTTCACCTCGGCCTCGTACTGGAAGGAGCCCGAGCGGGTGAGGCGGTCCGTGAATTCCACGCGCCCTACACCCGCCTCCAGCTTCACGGTCGTCTCGGTCAGCACCTGCTTGCCGCGGCGCAGGGTCAGCTTCACGTCGGCATCCGCCGAGCCGCGGATGGTGGCCGCGATCAGGAAGGGCTCGCCTGCCTGCACGCGCTCGGGCAGCTCGATCCGGGACAGGCGGAAGTCGTCCACGGTCTCTTCGCGCACCAAGCGGAAATCGAGCGGGATGCCGCGCGCCTGAAGCTCCTCCACCGCCTCGTGCAGCGGCTCGGTGGCGAAGCCGTCGGTGAAGACCAGCACGCGGGCGGGCCGCTTCTCCCCGGCCATCGCCGCCACGTGGGAAATCGCGAGCCCGGTGCGCGTGAGCTTGCGCGAGCCGGTGTAGGTCGCGCCGTCGCGCCCGTGCTCCACGATCTCGCCGCCGTAGTCGAAGAGATGCATCTTGTCGCGGCGGCCCGGCTTGGCCTTCTCCAGGAGCGGTTCCCACTCCACCAGGCCCTTGTCCACCAGGTCCTCGGTCGATTCGGAGCGGTCGAGCAGGACGAAGAGGTCCATTGCATCCTCCGTCACGTTGATCTTCGGATCCGCCAAGCCGAAGGCGGCGAGCAGCACCAGGCTCAGGCGCAGCGGCGACCACAGCCGCAGGCTCTTCCAGAACCAGCCGGCGAAGAGGCAGGCGGGGATGATGAGGAACCACTCTGGAGAACCGAAAGTCATGGGATGAGCCAGTGATAGAAGGGCCGGGGGGCGTTCTCGTCGCGCAGCTTGTGGGTGCCGTTCACGCGCGCGATTTCCCAGCGGTTGCCGATCTTCTCGGCGAGTTGCACCTCGATCCGCCCGGCGCGGGTGGTGTCGATGAAGCCGGCGCAATTCAGAGGGATCGCCTTGCTGCCCTTCGCCTTGCGGTAGATGGCCACGTCTTCGGCGCGCAGGATCTGCCCGGGCTTCGCGCCCACGAGCCAGTAGCTCGCCGGGGCGGCGGGACGGAAGAGCGTGCCCTTGCTCGCGACCGTCACCGACTGGTCCTTGTGCCGCCACGCCTTCGTGCCGGCGCAACTGCTGCCCAGCAGGGCAAGCAGGCCGAGCGACAGCCGGGTGATGACGGGGAGGGGTCTCATGCGGGATTCTCCTGAACCGGAGTGGCGGAAGCGGCCGGAGCTTGCGGCTTCCGTGCCTCGCGTTCACGCGTGAAATGCCAGGAAATCAGGAGCGCGGCCAGCAGGACGAGGAACCACGCCCGCCAGAGGTGATCCTCCTCGGTATGGCGCTCGACCAGCGCGGTGTTGCCGGTATCCAGGGTGTTGACCGCGGCGCATCGGGAAAAGTCCGCCTCGCGCGTGTCGGCGAAGTGGACGCCCGCCTCCAGCAAGGTCGTGTCGCCTTGCCTCACCCGCAGGAATCCGGAATCGAGCGGCGCGTCGAATTGCACGCTGGCCGCCGCGGGCTTCTCCTCGGTCTCGAGCACCTTGCCCGCGAGATCGACCGTCTCGAAACGCAGGTCCCCGGCCTCCGCGCCGGTCTTGGCCGCGAGCGCGACCGGTTGCGCGGTTTCCAGATTCTCCGTGGCCGGAGCGACTTTCGACGCGCGCAGCTGCTCGGCGAAGCGGTGCAGCATCACGATGAAGGAGGGTTGCGTCTCGGCATTCGACAGGCGCAGGTCGAAGTTGAAGCAGAGCTGGCGGCTGGCGGGGAGTTCGCCGCTGGCCGGGGTCTCGCGCAGGAAGATCAAGGCGCGGTCGCCCTGCCACAGCAGCACCGTGTCGGCATCCCGCCGCTGGAGCTGGATCGTCTCGCGCACCAGCAGGGATTGCCAGTTCAGGCCGTCGATCAGCGGGCTCTTCTCGGCCACGATCCCGCCCTTCAGGTAGGCCCCGCCGCGCGTGTCGTCGCGCACGAAGACGATCGCATTGCCCGTTGCCGTGACGGGGTCGAGCGGATCGTAGGACAGGATGGTGAGATCGGCGGAAGCGGTGTCGTTGACCGCCTGAGTGGCCTCCAGCGAGCGCAGGAGCTTCTTGGAGAGCGCGTCGTAGGCGTCACCGGTGGCCGCGAAGAGGGCCAGCGTTTTCGGTTGCGGAGCGACCATGGGCAGGGTGTCGTCGAGCGTGAAGGCATCCGGCGAGAGCACCAGCCGCGCGCGCGAGGTGTTCTGAGGGAAGGCCGCTTGCAGCGTGACGATGCCGCCCGGCTCCATCCCGAAGGGCTTCGGCTCGGTGCGTGAACCGTCGGGAAGCTCGAGCTGCCAGGTCCGCGAACTACGGGACTTGGAGTAGTTCCGCACCATCGCCTGGAAGACGCGCGCGCCTTCCTTCTCGCCGATCTCCACGCCGGTGAAGCCGACGTTGTCCACCGGTTCACTCACCGAGATCACCCGCGCGTCGAAGGGCGGGGCCTCGACCGGCGTGTCCGTGGCATAGACCACGATGCCCTCGCGCGCGACCAGCGAACGGGCGAGCCGCAGCGCGTAGGATGGATCGGTCAGGCCCGCGCGCGGCGTCCAGTCGTCGAGTGCCGCCGCGAATTCCTCCGGCGAGTTGCCCGCGTAGAGCCTCGGTTTCCCGGGAGTGCTTTCCAGCACCGTGAGGTCGAGCACCGCCGCCGCGCCCTGCAAGTCGGCCAGCGAGGCGACCAGCTTTTCCCGCAGCTTTTCCTTCGCCACCGCCATCGAAGCGGAGGAATCCAGCACGATCGCCACCCGCTGCGTGCTGCGCGCCTTCTGGTAGCGAGGCTCCGCCAGCAGCCAGGTCAGCAGGAGCACCCCGAGCAACTGCATCCACAGCGGCACCGAGTTCATCAGCCGGTCGAAGCGCCGGCCGCTCGCCGATTCCCGCTGGGTCTTCTCTAACAGGAACAGCGTGGACACCGGCAGGATCACCGACTGCC
>CAMLOZ010000399.1 GCA_946481625.1 uncultured Haloferula sp.
CGAAACTTTCCGCTCACGGCTACGACCGCGTGATCACGGTTCAAGGCCGCGGGCAATTCGCGGTGCGCGGCGGCATCCTCGACGTGTTTCCCTGGCAAGGCGGACGTCCCTTGCGGATCGAGTTCTTCGACACCGAGGTCGAGTCCCTGCGGGAGTTCGATGTCGATACCCAGTCGTCCATCGGCAAGCTCGACCACGCGGAACTGCTGCTCGCGGAGCCGGAACTCGAAGCGACGGTGGCGGACTACGTTCGTCCCGGCGATGTCCGCATCGCCTTCGAAGAAGCCGGAACGGAAGCGGACGTCCGGATCATCAGCGGGGCCTCTAACAGCGAGGGCGAGGAGGACTTCTCCACCGCCTGTTTCGGAAGCCCGCTGGGCAGCTTCGAGGCCGGTGACTTCGTCCTCGAGCAATCGCGGCGGCAGGGATTCTTCGGCCAGCTCGACGAATGGCGGGCGCAGGATTGGAAGATCGGCATGGTCTTCTCGAACAAGGGCGAAGAGGACCGCTTCATCGAACTGGCGGGCCAGGATGCCATCGCGGATCTGGTCCGGCTGCGCGGGGAATTGGTGCAGGGCTTCACGGTCCCCGCCGCACGCATGGCGGTGCTCTCTTCCAGCGAACTCTTCGGGCGCTACCGCACTCCGGGCACGCTCAAGCGCACACGCCAGGACGGCCATCGCGTGCTTACCGCTCGCGCGTCGCTCGACGACATCGTGGAAGGGGATCTGGTGGTCCACTACGAGTACGGGATCGGACGCTTCCGCGGCATTGCTCCCGGTGAGAACGGCGAGGAAATTTCCATCGAGTATCGCGAGGGAGGCTTGCTCGCCGTCCCCATCGATCAGGCGCACCTGGTGGCGAAGTATGTCGGTCTCGGTGGCAAGACGCCCGAGCTCAACAAGCTCGGCGGCGCGGCATGGAAGAACATCCGCAAGTCGGCCGAGAAATCGATCCTCGATTACGCCGCCCAGCTTCTCCGCGTGCAGGCCGAGCGCCAGGCCGAGCCCGGTATCCCCCACCCGCCCGATTCCCGCTGGATGTGGGAGTTCGAGAATTCCTTCCACTTCACCGAGACCCCCGACCAGCGCCGCGCGATCGAACAGTCGAAGCGCGACATGGAATCGGTCAAACCGATGGACCGCTTGATCTGCGGCGACGTCGGATTCGGCAAGACCGAGGTGGCCATCCGCGCCGCCTTCAAGGCCGCCACCGGCGGGATGCAGGTGGCCGTGCTGGTGCCGACCACCGTTCTTGCCGAGCAGCACTGGCGCACCTTCCGCGAGCGCATGAGCGATTATCCGATTCGCATCGATCTGCTCAACCGCTTCCGCAGCGCCTCGGAAGTCCGCGAGACCATCCAAGGCCTCGCCGACGGCTCGGTGGACATCGTGATCGGCACGCATCGCCTGATCTCCGGCGACGTGCATTTCAAAAACCTCGGCCTCGCCGTGGTGGATGAGGAGCAGCGCTTCGGTGTGAAGCACAAGGAGAAGTTCAAGGAGCTCTTCCGCAGCATCGACGTGATGACCCTCTCCGCGACACCGATCCCGCGCACCCTTTACATGGCCCTGATGGGTGCGCGCGACATGTCGACGATCGACACCCCGCCGCCGAACCGCGTGCCGGTGCACACCAGCGTGGTGCAGTACGACGAGCGGATCATCCGCGAGGCGATCCAGCGCGAGATGAAGCGCGGCGGCCAGGTCTTCTTCCTCCACAACCGGGTGAAGAGCATCGAGATGATGCGCAAGAAGCTCGGGGAACTGGTCCCGGAAGCGCGCATTCTCGTCGGCCACGGGCAGATGGAGAAGGACGAACTGGAGGTGGTGATGCGGAAGTTCGTCCACGGCGAGGCGGATATCCTGCTCGCCACGACCATCATCGAGACCGGCATCGATATCCCGAATGCGAATACCATCCTGATCGACCGCGCCGACCGCTTCGGGCTGGCCGACCTCTACCAGCTCCGCGGCCGCGTCGGCCGCGCCGGAGAAAAGGCCTATGCGATCCTGCTCCTCCCGCGCGACTTCATCACCGCGGGCGATGCGCGGAAGCGCATCCATGCGATCAAGCAGTACACCGCCCTCGGCTCGGGCTTCAAGATCGCCATGCGCGACTTGGAGATCCGCGGCGCGGGCAATCTGTTAGGCACGAAGCAGAGCGGTCACATCGCGGCGGTCGGCTTCGACCTCTACTGCCAGCTCCTGCGCCAATCGGTGGACCGTCTCCAGGGCAAGACACCCAAGGCGCGCGTCGAGGCGAGCTTCCGCAGCGACTTCGTCGCCTTTTCCGAAACCGAGTTCGCCCGCGGCTCCGGCGATGGTCCCCTGCTCCCCGCCTACCTGCCGAATGCCTGGCTCGGCGAGACACAACTCCGCGTGAGCGCCTACCGCGAACTCGCCGAAACCATGGTCGAGAAGGACCTCGATCTGATGGAACGCCGCTGGCGCGACCGCTTCGGGAGGCTGCCTGAACCGACCGAGAATCTGATCGTCGTCGGAAGAATCCGCCTGATCGCCGCCGGCAAGGGCGTGTCCTCGGTGGAGGTCAAGGGCCAGCGTCTGATGCTCCAGCGCGGCGGCGACTACATCATGCTCGAAGGCCGCCGCTTCCCGCGGCTGACCTCCGTGGAACCCCGCGAGAAACTTCACGAGGCGCTGGAGATGCTCCGCGCTCTCTAACCGGCGACATCCGGGATCTCCCCCGCACGACCATCGCGCCCCTATCAAAAGCCCGAGCCTGGACACCGGCCCGACCGACAAGGCTGTTCCTTGGATCTTGGAGTTTAGAGCTTGAAATTTTCACAGGCCTCCCCCGGCCGCGCAATCAATACTCGAAGAACAAGGGCTGGAATCCCATCCCGCGGATCGCGGAGCCGGTGTTATGGAAGTGGATCCCCTCCTCCACATGGTTGCGGAATGGCATGTGGGTATGGCCGAAGAAGCAATCTTTCGTTCCATGCCGCCATTCCGGCGACATTTCATCCAGATAGCGCGACACCCGCCTGACTGTCGCCTCGCGCGGGAAGCAGTATTGATGAAGCAGCTTCCCGACACCGGTCGAGGCCGCGATGGCATAGAGCCCGCTGCCCACCGGCCCTGCGGGCCGATCCTTGCTCCATGCCTCCCGATAGACCGCAAGTTTCTCGCCGGTCATCTGGGGAATGGCGCAATCGCCGTGAAGGAAAAGCGAACGCCCCAGGCGGATGCTCGCCTCGTGAACGCTCACCACGCGGTTGTGCCGGGCGAAGTCCTCGATCCGGCTCCGGAACGACCGGAGGCAATCGTGGTTGCCGAAAATATAATGAACCTTCCGCCCGTCGAACTGCACCGCGAGGCGCTCCATCCACAGCAGGGCGGCACGGACCGAGGCATTCTCGGAGGAATGCATGCTCCAGCGGAAATCGAAGGTGTCCCCGTTCAGCACCAGGGTATCGATCCGTTCCAGATGCCTCTTGATCCGGCGAAGCTGTTCCTCCGCATTCGAACGGAGGGAAAACAAATGAAGATCGGAGATAACCAGTCCTTGTCTCAACGCCGGAATGTTACGGGAAACCGATGTATCCCGTCGATCCCTGCAAATGGCATCTGGAAAAATGGCACCGGACCCGCTAGCAATGCTCGTCCCTTCCTCCAGCCATGAACACCAGAACCGAGAACGCCTCCCTCAAGGGTGCCGAGTTCGCCAGCGTGGATCTCAGCGACGCCCGCTTCCAGGACGTCAATCTCTCCGGAGCACGCTTCAACGACGTCAGCCTCGCCGGCACCTCCTTCGAAGACGTCTCCCTCAGCGGGGCGACGATCAGCGATGCGAATTGCTCCGGCCTCAGCATCGGAAACGCCTGCTACGATCGGATGACCATCGAGGGTATCCTCGTGACGGAGCTGCTACGGGTTTACCGCGAGTTCCAGTCGGAAGGATCGGACGACTCCGTCACAGTGCCTTGATCGCATCCATGATGCGGTCGGCGATGTGCTGGTAGCCGTGCTTGCCCTTCGCGGTGGCCAGTTCTTCCTCCGTGAGCCGGATCGGCGGACCGATGCGCAGGGATATCTGCTTGAAGCGGATCCGGCTCGACCCCCGCGGCAAGGCTTCACGCGCGTCCACGATGCGGATGGGTTGGATCACCGCATTCGACTTCACCGCGATGAGGCCGACGCCCGGCTGGGCCACTCCCATATTGCCATCAAGGCTGCGTTCGCCTTCCGGAAAAACCAGCACGCGCTTGCCCGAGCCCAGCAACTTGATGATCGCTTTC
>CAMLOZ010000400.1 GCA_946481625.1 uncultured Haloferula sp.
ATCGTCATGCCACTCTGGTACTACGGTTCACCCGCCGGTCAGAAAGGACCGGTGGAGGAGCACGAACTCCGCGCCATGATTGCCGCCGGGCAATTGGGTGCGGAGACCTTGGTGTGGCGTGACGGGATGAAGGATTGGGCCCGGCTGGATGCCGTCGCGGAGCTGACGCAAGGGGTGATCTCCCCCTACGCTCCCCCGCAATCGTTCGCGCCCGGCTATTATGTCCCGGTGGCCTACAGCGGTCTCGCGATCGCGAGCCTGGTGTGCGGGATTCTTGCCGTGTGTTCGTGCTATTTCGGAGGGCTTTTCGGAGTTCCTGCAGTAATCTGCGGTCATCTGGCGCTTTCCAAGATCCAGCAGTCCCCTGTTCCCATGACCGGCCGCGGCATGGCAATCGCGGGGCTGGTGATGGGCTATCTAGGGATTCTCTTTTCGCTCGCGGCTCTGGTGATAATCTTCATCGCCATGATCGGGAGCATGAACTAACGGTTTAGGAAACGCATGAACTGGTACTACGCGAAAAACGGAGCGCAGCAGGGGCCGATTTCCCTGGAGGACATGAAGTCGCGCATCGCCATGGGTGAAATCTCTGACACCGACCTCGCTTGGCAGGAAGGGATGTCCGACTGGATGCCGATCGGAAGTATCGCGGCATTGAAGGTGGAACCCGCCCCGCCGCGGCCGGAAACCGGGCCGTATGCGGCGCACGCCGCGCCGGCTCAACAAGAACAGGCGCCCGCCCCCGAGCCGTACCGGACACCGTCCGCCGCTCCGTCCGCGCAGCCGGTGGCCTATGGCCAGCAGCCGCTGTCGCAGGGCCTGGCGATCGCGTCGCTGGTCTGCGGGATCGTGTCGCTGATCGGTTGCTGTGCCTGGTTCATCATGCTGCCCGTGGGTTTGGTGGCGGTGGTGCTTGGATTTGTCGCGCTCTCGAAGGTGAAGAACGACCCTGCACGATACGCAGGCAAGGGAATGGCGCGGGCTGGCGTTATCACCGGTATCCTGGGGCTGATCGCCTCAGGCGTTATGGCCGTGCTCGCCCTCCAGCTCCAAGGGCTGAGCGAGCAAGAAATGCAGGAGAAGATTATCAACTGGTTCCCGCTCAGCGAAGAGCAGCGCAATGAGATCCGCCGTGAGTTTGAGAAGAGCAGGCAGCCCACGCCTCCCTAACAGGTTATGAAAATCCGGCGTCCCTGGACACTGCTCGCGGCAGCCGGGGCGTCGGGTTTCCTGGTGCTCGGGTTGACGACCCGCGTGTGGAGCACGGCCTTGCCGGCGTGCACCTTTCTGGATCTCACGGGACTTTACTGCCCCGGATGCGGCGGGACGCGCTGCGCGAAGAACCTGCTGCGCGGCGACCTCGCTGGAGCCTTCGCGATGAATGCCGCCGTGGCCGTGCTGTTTCTCATAGGCTGGAGTTTGCTTGCCTTCGCGGTCTGGCGCGAATGGCAGGGCCGGAGGGACGCGATGCCGCGGATTCCCGGGTGGTTCGCGTGGAGCCTGGCCGGATTCGTGGTGGCCTTCGGTCTGGCGAGGAATTTGCCGTGGTGGCCCTTCACGCTCCTCGTGCCGCACTGAAGCCGTCCATCAGCTTCGCCACATGTTTGGCGAGGAGGTCGGCCTCCAGGTTGACCCGTGCTCCCGCCTTCAATGCCGGGAGATGGGTCGCGGTGTAGGTGTGCGGCGTGATCCAGAACCTCGCGCGGCCGGTGGAAAGCTCGGCAATCGTCAGCGAGATGCCGTCCACGCAGAGCGAGCCCTTGTCGATGCACAGGCGTTCGATTTCCGGAGGGAGGGAAACATCGAAGATGTGATCCTGTCCGTGCGGATCGAGCGCGATCACCTCGCCGGTGGCATCGACATGTCCCTGCACGAAATGGCCGCCGAAACGGTCGCCGGCGCGCAGCGCGCGTTCCAGATTCACCGTGGAGCCTGAGACCAGATCTCCGAGCGAGGTGACGGCGAGGGTTTGGGCCAGCAGGTCGAAGCCGGCGCCTTCCGGGTCGATCGCGGCGACCGTGAGGCAGCAGCCGTTGACGGCCACGGACTCTCCCATGGTCAGCTCGGCGGCGAAGGGGATCGCGAGCGAGAGACGCGCCTGTTCGCCGAGCCGGTCGAGCGACCTGACCTGGCCCGTGGTTTCCACAAGTCCGGTGAACATCGTATCAGGGTGACTGGACGGGGGCGGCGTGGCCCGCTTCCTTTTCCGGGGCGAACATTTCGTCGATGCCCTTGTCCGGGAAGAAAATCATGCAGGCGGCGACGATGAGGGTGGGAAGCAGGGCTCCGAGGAAGAGTTTCAGCGGTGAAACCCCCTCGCCGAAGAAACGGCCGAGAAGGGCTTGGCCAGCGGGGTTCGGGGCGTTCGCGATGACCGTGAGACCGCCGCCGGTCACGGCACCGGCAAGCACGGCGTATTTGAGCTGGGCCGGGAGTCCTTGAACCTGGCTGGCCAGGAAGGTGATGGCCGCATTGTCGTTGAAGGAGGTGAGGATGGTCGAGCCGGCGAAGAGCGCCTCCTTGCCGAGGCTGCCGATGATCGGTGCCAGCCACCAGCCCTGGAGTCCGCCATGCACCACGAGGCCGGCGAGGAAGAAGCCGACGAGTATCGGGCCGCGCAGGTTGATTTCGTGCTGGTGATGAGCGGTTGCCTGCGAGAACGCGAGGAAGAACAGGAAGCCGCCGATGAAGAGCGGCGGGTAGTGCGCGAAGAACACGGTCCAGGCCATGAAGGCGAGGTGGGTGAGTGTCACGAAAAGGGGGACCGGGCGGGATCTCTCCTTCAGGTCGCCCTTGCCATCCGCATCGTGATCGCCGGCGCGGACCGCCATCGCGGCGAGTTCCTTGCGGAACCATGCGTAGTAGAGCCCCGTCGAAGCGATGATCGCCACGACCGCCTTGTCGCCGTAATGGAGCAGCATCTCGCCGGTGCTCAGGCCCCAGCTTTTCGCGACCATCAGTACGGGCGGTGCTGCGAAGTTCGTCAGGACTCCGCCGACCGAGATATTCACGAAGAGCAATCCCAGCGTCGCGTAAGCGAAGAGCGGGGACGGCTTCAGCTTGTAGAACTTCTTGGCGAGGAGCATTGCCGAGATGGTCATCGCGCCGGGCTCGGTGATGAAGGAACCGAGCAAGGGGCCGATGATGAGGATGGCGAGCCACCAGGCAGCGGGCGATTCCTTGCCGAAGCGGGCGAAGAAGCCGAGGCAGCCTTCCGCGAAGCGAAGCACCGGGCGGGTCGAGGCCAGCGCCATGATGATCACTACGAAGAGCGGCTCGGTGAAGTTCACTCCCATCACATATCCCTTCACCGTCGGGAGATCGTAGAAGGACAGCATCGCGGCGAGCAGCACGAGGACCCAGATGCCGAAGATGGCTTCCACTTCGCCGAGGAAATGGAGGACGGTGCCCTTGAAGCTCACCATGTCGTGGGCCTTGGCCTTGTCCATCTGCTTGCGGACGCGCGCATCATGATCGTGCTGGACCTTGTGGGCGAGTTTCGTGATCGGGACGGCCACGAAGGTGTGGAGGATCGCAAGGACGAAGATGATCGTGGCGACGAGCAGGAAGGGCTGTTGTTTGGCGCGGTAGGAGAGCTTGGCGCCGATGCTCTCGATTCCCGCTGCGGCCTCCTCCTGCGGGAAGGCGGCCATTTTCTCGACGAATGCCGGCGTTTGCAGCCCGTGGGCGTCCGCCGCCGCTGCCAGGCTCGGGAACAGCAGGGCGAGGAGGATGAAAAGGAAAGCAGGTAATCTCATCGGCGCGGGGCACCCATGTTTCGCGCCGCATGGCCCCGCGGCAAGGCAAACCGGGCGCATTGCATCTTTGCGGGGGACCCCCTAGCGTTTCGCCCATGCGATGCTTGAGATGGATCCTGCTTTTCGCGGCGAGCTGCTTTTTCGGCAGTTGTGCCGGGGACAAAACCGAAGCCGAGGGGAACGCCAGTCCTTTCGGACCGACGGGGATTCCCCCGCACTTGAGGAAGGGGGCGGGCGATGAAGGAACCGCGATCAAGCCTGGGGGAAACCAGCAGCAGGCAGAGGCCCTCAAGCAGGCACTGAATTACGATGCGGGCGACCTCGCCTGGACGAATCCGGATGATGCGGAGGCGGGGCTTCCGGAGCTCGAACAGCTCATGTCCGGGGCCAAGCAGGGGAGCCGCTGGTTCGAGAGCGAATCCGAGGCGCGGCGGGAATCGAAGAAGACCGGAAAGCCGTACAGCCAGGATCCCGACATCCGCCGGCGCATC
>CAMLOZ010000401.1 GCA_946481625.1 uncultured Haloferula sp.
CGGGGTGCAGAACCTCACCCTGGCCAGCGACTCCACGGTCGGAGGGACCGGGCGCTGGGACGTCCGGGGCAATGACGCGATCCTCGCCGGGAACTTCAAGCTGACCAAGATCGGCAGCAATCAGATCAGCTTGGTCGATGCCGACGTCAGCGTGAAGGACATCGAGGTGCACGGGGGCATGCTATCGGTCGAGTACGGCGCGGCCGTGGACAACAGCAATCCCGGCACGATCACGATGATCGGCGGCACCCTCGGCTTCGGCAGCTTCGGCAACCCGATCACCTGCAGCAAGCCGGTGGTTCTCGACGGCGGGGCGATCAACACCACCTCGACGAACTTCGATGGCGACGCCACCGTGGCTTCCAGCATCGGGCTCGCCGCTGCCAGCACCACCATCAGCGCCCAAGGCGGCTCGACGCTCACGCTGACCGGCACGGTCTCCGGCACCGGATCTCTGGTCAAAGCGGACAACGGCACCGTCGTCCTGGGTGTCGCTCCCGCCTATGCCGGGGATACCACGGTTTCGAGCGGCACCTTGTCACTCGCGGCCAGCGGCTTGGCCGACAGCTCCACCGTGGACATCGGTGCCACTGCCACCCTGACCCTGGGCTTTACCGGCACCGATACCGTGAACGCCTTGTTCATCGGCGGCGTGCAGCAACCTGCAGGAGTCTATGATTCGGCCCACGCGAGCGGGCGCTTCGGCGGCACAGGGAGCCTGACGGTCAGCACCGGTCCAGTGGGCACCAACTACCAGTTGTGGGAAATCGCCAATGGCATCGCGGGCGAAGGCTCGACCACCGATTCGGATGACGACGGGATCGCAAATGGCATCGAGTTCGTGATCGGCGGCGATCCGAGTGGACCCGGCTCCAGCTCCACAACGCTGCTGCCAACCGCCACCAAGGATACTACGCACTTCGAGTTCGTCTTCCGCCGCAGCGATGAATCCGCAGGTTCCGCGCCCTACGTTCAGCATGGTTCGGATTTGAGCGGCTGGGCGACGGCCCAGGATGGCGCCGCCGGTGTGACCGTCGCCGTGGACGACGATTTCCATGGTCTTGGGATCGACCGGGTGCGGGTGAGGATTCCGCTTCCCTCGGGAGAGTCCTCGCTCTTCGCCCGTCTGAGGGTCGACATTCCCTGACGCCCGTTGGAGTCCGGCACCGCTGCCATGTGGCGGTGCCGGAATTTTTTTGTCGCCCCGCGCAGTTTCGCTAAGGTTGCACAATGGCATTGGAAATGGATCCCGGAATGCAAGCGACCTCCGGCAGCCGCGGGTTGCTTGGAGCCGCGATTCTCGCCTTGCTCGCCGTGACGCCGGGCCCGGCGGAAGAGACGGCCACGGGCGATCCGGAGATGCAGCCCTTTGCCGGCAGCGAGGAATGGAGGGCGGATCACGAGCAGCGTGTGAAGTGGTTCCGCGAGGCGCGCTTCGGCATGTTCATCCACCTCGGATTGTATTCGGGTGCCGGCGGCCATTGGCCGCCCGATCCCGCGAACGGCCGCCTCCACGAACAGCCGCAGGCCGAACGCATCCGCACCTGGGCCTCCGTGCCCGAACCGGAGTACGGCCGCGCACTCAAGCCTCTTTTCAACCCGGAGCCCGGCTGCACCGACGCCTGGGCGGATCTGGCCAAGGAAGCGGGCATGCGCTACGCGATCTTCACCGCCAAACATCACGAAGGCTACACCCTCTTCAACAGCAGGGCGGAATACTCAGTCCACAACCCGGTAAGCGGGACCACGAACATCTCGCCGCCGGGACGCGATCTCTTCCGCGAGTATGCGGACAGCTTCCGCCGCGCCGGCCTAGTGCCGGGCGTCTACTATTCCCTGATCGACTGGCAGTACCCCGATCCCGCGCGCTACCGCCGCTACCTGCATCAGCACCTCGCGGAGCTGGCTTCCGGTTACGGGCCGCTCGGCGTGCTGTGGGTGGACTATTCTTCAGCGGGCAACGAGGGTTCGCATTGGGGCACCCGCTCGATCCTCGATATCTGGCGGACCCATCAACCCGCGGCGATCTTCAACAACCGCTTCTGGAGCGGCTTGGAAAACCCGAATGGCGACTTCTTCACCCCGGAGCGCTACGTCCCGCCCGCGGGTTATCACGGCCGGATCTTCGAAGCCTGCCACACGCTCAACGAAAGCTTCGGCTTCAGCTATCACGACGATTCGTGGAAGGGCCCCGCCGATATCATCCGCTTGCTTTCGGAAGTATCGAGCAAGGGCGGCAACCTGCTACTCAACGTCGGCCCCGATGCCCACGGCCGCATTCCCGACCCAGCCGTCCGCACACTCAAGGAAGTCGGCAAATGGCTGCAAACCCACGGTGAAGCGATCTACGGCACCAGCGCCTCTCCCCTGCTCTACCCCCCCTTCAAGGGCCGCATCACCCTTTCCGCGGACGAGCGCGAGCCGACCCTCTATTGCCACCTCAGCGAATGGCCTGAAGGCGGGCTCCTCGCCGTTGAGGGACTCCAGACTCCCTGCGGCTCCGCGACCCTCCTTGGCACGGGCTTCCTGCCGCTCGACCAATCGCCGGGTGGCCCGCCCGTGGTCCGCCTGCCCGCTTCCCCGCCCGATCCGATGGATCCCCTGCCCATCGTCGCAATCCGGCTCAACGGGCCTCCGGTCTTCGACTCCTCGCCCTATCCCCGTCAGGCCGCGGACCGTTCGGTCGCCCTGTCCGCAACCCAGGCGATCCTCGCACCTTCGGTCACCGCGACCAACCCGATGCGGCTTGAGGAAAGCCATATCGGCTTCTGGTCGGACACCGGAGAAAGCGTCTGGTTTCCCTTCGTCGTCCGCGTGCCCTGGGCCACGCGGATGGCCGATGGCGCGGCGGAAAAGATTCCGGGGAAATTCGATGTCTACCTCGACGCGGCGATCGCCCCCGATTCCGGTGGCGAGGTGGAGATCCGCTTGCTCGACCAGACGCTGAATCACCGTCTTGCCGCGACGTCCCACTGGCGCGACTTCCAGGAGGTGAAAGTGGGCACGTTGACGCTCTCGCAAGCGGGATTGATGGCGCTCCACGTCCGACCGCTTTCCATCAAAGGCATCGGCCTGATGAACCTGCGGGGCGTGAAGCTGGTCCCCGCACCCGGCGAGTGAATCTCACTCCACCTTCTCCACCTCCACGAAAACGGACATCTTGCAGTGGCCGCTCCCGTGGTAGGTGCCGCGCACGGGAGCCACATCGTCATAGTCGCGGCCGACGGCGACCTTGATGTAGCGCTCGTCGGCAAGGGTCTCGTTGGTCGGGTCGAAGCCGATCCAGCCGCCCCCCGGGAAAAAGACCTCGGGCCATGCATGCGAGGCCTGCGCTCCGATGAGATGATCGCGCGGCCCGTTGTAAAGATAGCCCGACGCATAGCGCGCCGGGATCCCCACCGCCCGGCAGAGTCCGAGCATCACGTGCGTGAAGTCCTGGCAAACCCCGCGGCGGAGCGCGAAGGCTTCCTCGATCCGGGTGCTGACGGAAGTCGAGCCGGTCTCGTAGCGGAAGTTCGCATGGATCCAATGCATGATCGCCACCGCCTGTTCGAAAACCGGTCCGATACCGCCGGTGATATCCAGCGCCTGCCGCCAGACATAGGGGTTCCGCGAAACGAAGGGACTGTCCTGCAAGTAGGCCCAGGTGCGCTCGGGAATGTCGCCGCCGCGATACTCATGGAGCATCGCGCGCTGGTCGGATTCCGGCACCACCAGCGGCAGGTTCTGGATGCGGATGCGGCTTTCGATCTCGAGGCGGCGGTGATCGCCCGGGACTTCGAAGTGGTGGGTGATGTTCTCGAAGAGATCGTGGAAGCGCCTCACCCGGGTGGCAGGCAGAACCTTCACCACCGCCGACAAGGTACGCTGGAAGGGAAAGGTCCGCGGCTCCAGATGCAGCGTGTTCAAGCTGTCCCGCACCGGCGCGTCGTAGTCGAACACGGTGCGATGGAGCACGCGGAATATGGGGCCTGGCTGCAGCGGCTGTGCCATCGGTCCGGGGGTCGGCGCAGGGCGCGCAACAAGTTCAGGAGGTGAAAGATTCAAGGCAGGTGAATTCGTCGCGGCGGATCACTGCTGCTGCTGGGCCATTTGCCAAGCGACAACCGCAGTCATGTTCGCGGCAGGGATCGGCGGACGGGCGTCGTTCGCGTCCGGCAGCAGGACGTAGGTGCGGAATAGTTCCTCGCCGATCGCATTGAACTTCTCCTGCGTCTGGTCGAGATAGACGTGCAGCCCGCCTTCCAA
>CAMLOZ010000402.1 GCA_946481625.1 uncultured Haloferula sp.
GCGTTCGACCTCCTTGCGGCGCTCGATCTCCCGCTGCGCGATGCTCAGCTCCAGGCGAACCTTCGTGACCTCCTTCAGGATCGCCAGCACCGGCCGGTTCTCGATCTCCATGCCGTTCTTCCCGTTCTGCCACGCCAGGTACCAGTAAAGGAAAGGAAAGGCAAAGACGCTGATGACAAAGCGGCTGACGAAGGTGCCTGTCATGATGCCAAGGTAGTCCGGCGTGCCGGCGAAGGCTCCCGTGGCGAACAGCACCACGTCCAGCCACAGCACCCCCAGCAGCGTGAGGAAGGCGCGCAACCACAAGCGCACGTTCAACTGCGGCTTGCCGAGGAACTCCCAGGCGATCGCGAGGAAAATCAGATCGGCGAATGCCGCGAAGATCGAGGCGGCGTAAATCCGCAGGCTCTGCGGCGGGAAGTAGTCCACCATGTCCGGACTCGAAAGCTTGAGCTGCCAATGCAGCACCATGGTGATCACGGGCACCATCACCGACACGCCGATGATCGTGGAGATCGCGATCCGCGTGGCCCGCGGCCCATCGAAGACGTACACCACGAAGACGCCCAGCAGCAGCGCGGTGTAGAACACCGTGGAGCCCACCATGAAAGAAACCCCGGGCACCTCCACCCGCACCCCGGCATCGGTCACCCACACCATCACCGCTGTCAGGCTGCCGATCAGCGCATAGAAGTGCGCAAGCCCGAGCTTGCTCCGCAGGGAGTGCGCCCACAACACGAGGAAGTAAACCGCAATCGCCTCGGTGATCAGAATCAGCAGTTCATTCGTCATTCGGCCGCTTGGTCATCGACAGCCCCTCGCGAGGATTTCGCAGTGAGCTCAGGTCTCGGCACGCATTTGATCAGGATCAATGGTAACGCGGCCCGCATTCAGGGTAATGAGTTCGACCGGCAAGACAAGAGATGAACGACAGATCTTTCCCAAAATCGGCAAATGGGTCGGCTTATCTCCAGCCCCCTGCCTTTTGCCGCGCAAAGCCCCGAGCCCGGAGTCGGCAAAGCAGGTTCGGCGAGCTTGAGGGTTGCGGGCCACAGCCCGGCTTGGAACTCTCCCGCAACCCGATGAAATTCAAGCTCACCCTGGCCTACGACGGCACCGCCTATCAGGGCTGGCAGTCGCAGAAGTCCGGGCGCGGCGTACAGGATCAGGTGGAGGCCGCCTTGTCGCGGCTCTTCCCCGGTGGCCCGAAAGTCACGGGTTCGAGTCGCACGGATGCCGGGGTGCATGCGCTCGGCTTGGTCGCGCATTTCGAGGTGGATGAACTCCGCATGCCGCTGCGGCATCTGGCACTGGCAATCAATTCCCTGCTGCCCGAGGACATCCGGGTGATGCGCGCGGGCCGCGCCGCGGATGGCTTCCATGCACGGTTCGATGCGGTCTCGAAGGAATATCGCTACCGGATCTGGAATCACGCGGCGGTGAACCCGCTCCTGCGCTCGCAGCTCTGGCACGTGCCGCGAAAGCTGGACCTCCCCGCGATGCGCGAGGCGGCGGCGATCTTCACGGGACGGCACGATTTCAGCGCCTTCACCGCGAACCGGCCGGGCGAACTCGGCGATCCGGTGCGCACGCTCGACCGTTGCGAGCTGCGGCGACGCGGCAACGAGATCACCTGCATCCTGCAGGCGAGCGGTTTCCTCTACAAAATGTGCCGCGGGATCGTTGGAACCTTGGTCCAGATTGGCGAGGGCCGCTTTCCGCCCCAAGCGGTGAACTCGATGTTCGTGAGCCGCGACCGCCGCGAGGCCGGCATGAATGCCCCGGCACACGGCCTGGTGCTGTGGAAGGTGGATTACTAAACGCCGTCCCGGAGGAAAATTCCCGGTCCCAAGCGCGGCGGTATTCCCAATCCTCCTGTCATGGCCCTTCAACTCCTTACCATCGTCCACGTGCTCATCAGCCTGCTGGCGATCGCCTCGGGTTTCGTCATCATGGCGGCCATGGTCCGCGGCGAAGCGCGCTATCCCTGGACCACCTTCTTCCTCGCGATGACGGTGGCGACCAGCGCGACCGGATTCCTGTTTCCGTTCAAAGGCTTCACTCCCGCCTTCGCCTTCGGCGTCGTCTCCCTGATCGTGCTGGGCCTGGCAATTTACGCGCTACGCTCGAAGCGGCTCGAAGGCGGATGGAGGAAGGTCTATCTCATCAATGCCCTCTTCGCCCAGTACCTGAACGTCTTCGTGCTGGTGGTGCAGTCGTTCCAGAAGGTGCCGTTCCTGAAGTTACTGGCACCGACGCAATCGGAGCCGCCCTTCGGGATCGCGCAGGGCGTGGTGCTGGGCGGCTTTGTCTGGGCGGGGGTCTCGGCGCTGAGAAGGCTCCGGGCGGTCGCTTAGGAGAGGGAGCCGACAAGACGGGCAGGGGGGATAAACGATCTTGGCCGGGCGGGAAGGATCTGTTAGGCAACGCGGATGTCGACCCTCCGCCTTCTTTCGGCGCTTTCCCTGTTGGCCCTTTCATCGTGCGCTTCGGATTGGGATTACTTCTGGAATGGAGACGGGAGCGCCTACACGCCAGCCCGATCGTCCGGCGGCTACACGCCTTCCTACACCCCCGCCCCGTCTTACTCCGATGTGGAGTCGCAGGATCAGAAGGACCGCAACTACCGGCAGGAACTCGACCGCCGGATCAACGACGCGGTGTATTGACCCCGCACGGCGAATACCGGGCGTCTAGCGGGTGCGGTTCACGCGGAAGAAGTGCTCCCGTGATCCCGCAGGCACCGCAACGGTCCGGGTGGTCTGAGTGGCGGTGGACACGATCGGCGAGCCGACCGGCGTCCATGAGGCGAGATCCGGCGAGCGGTCGATCTGATAGGTTCCTCCGACCGGGCCCGCGAAGGTCAGGACGCTGGAAGCGGCCCCCGGAACCAGGCTCACCACACGGAAGGTGGGGATCTTGCGGGGTCCGGTATCAAGGACGATTCCCGCATCGACGCTGGTGATGGAAATGAGCTCGGGCCCGAAGGTGAGGAGTTCGCTGAAGCCATAGTCGGCCGAGGTGGAGTAAATGTTGCTGTCCAAGGTGGCGGAGCCGGACCCACGCTTCGTGAAAACATCTGTGGCTAACGGGCGCAGAACGAAAATCCGGTAGTCCCCCGGCCCCGGAGCCTTGAGCGTGTAATTCCCCGAATCATCGGTGAGCGTTTTATCGAGCACCCGGGTCTTGTCCCCGTCCCACAGTTCCACGGTCACGCCGGGGATACCGGGTTCCCCGGCATCCTGCTCGCCATCGGCATTCTCATCGCTCCATACGAAATTGCCGACGCTGACGGGTACGACGAAGCCGGCATCGAGATCCCGGCGAACCATTCCGGCAGCGAGCGTGAAGGATGCGGTCAATCCGTTGGCATCGATGTCGCTATCGATGCTGTCGTCCGCTCCGGAATTCGGATGCGGGGAAGGGATGTAGAAGGACGGGGCCGTGAAGCGCAGTCGGTAGATCCCCGGAGGAGCGGGGAAGGAATAGTAGCCCCTGGCATCCGAACTGGTCGTCTGGAGCACCGCGCCCGAGCTGCCCAGGAGTTCCACGGTCACCCCGCTGATCGTCCCGCCTCCTTGCAGGCCCGCCCCGTCCGCTTTGAAAACCCGGTCCCCGATGGTGTGGTCGGTCATCGGATCCTGGATGATCCCGATGTCGAGGGAGGTCCGGCTGAGGAGCTCGGCGGTTACAGTGAAGATATCGGTGAAGCCTGCGTTCGTCCCGGTCGGATTCACGTCGCTGTCCAGGGTCTCCGATCCCGCGGCCTGATCCTTCGGAGAGAAGAGATCCTGCGGGTAGCGCAGGAGGGCGCGGATCCGGTAGTCTCCGGCCGAGGGGCTGGTGACGATATAGTTGCCCGCGGTATCCGTGACGGCCGAATCGATCAGCGCGGTCTTCGCGGCGTTCCACAATTGTACCGTCACTCCCGCCAAACCGGGCTCCCCGGCATCCTGGCGGCCGTCTTCATCCAGATCATTCCAAACGAAATTCCCCAGCGACGCCTCGACAGCGCAACAAGGGGTTGCCGCCAGCAGGAGGCAGAGGATTTGCCGAAGGGCGTTTCCCAGCACCGGAACATTCATCATGGGAAACCATGGAATATCAAGCTCCTTGAACCCGCTTCGGGAAGACGGACCACCCTCCCGCCCCAGACCCATCGCCGGACTTGGATATATGATGAAGATGAATTGCAAATTGCCCCGCGCGGATTGACTCGGTCGGAAAACATCGATATTTGTCGCCGC
>CAMLOZ010000403.1 GCA_946481625.1 uncultured Haloferula sp.
GTGGCGGTGTTCTTCCCCATGGTGTTCGTGGGCGGCATCGCCGGCCAGCTGTTCCGCGACCAGGCGCTGACCGTGACTTTCGCGCAGCTCATTTCGCTCATGGTCGGCCTCACGCTGGTTCCCATGCTCACGGCGTGGCGCGCGCGCCAGTAGAGGGAGGCGTAGAGGATCTCCTTGCCGTGCTTCACCGCGATCACGCCGTCCTCCTCGTCGGCGAAGACGAAGTCGGGTTGATCCCAGGACATCGGGAGGCGGTGCGGGGAAGGAGGCTGTGCAAGGACGGTTTCGAGCTGATCCGGGATCGCGAGAAGGCCCGCGGTGATGCGGAAGCCGCCGGCGTTCAAGGAGTCCGCCAGCGTGGGGAAGAGCTGCTTGTCGCCGATCATCTGTTGCACGCCGCCGAGGAGCTGCGGGTCGAGCGTGATGGCTGCCACTTCCAAGGGCGAGCCGTCCCAGGACGGGCGCTGGGTGTAGGTGACATTGCCCGGGTAGTGGACGTCGCGCCAGCCGACCACGGTTTCCTGGACCATCGCGCGGAAGCCCTCGGGGTCGAGCATGGGATAGCGGAAGGGAGCGCGGGCACGGGAGATCTTCACCAGTTGCTCCTTGAGCCGTGGATCACCGGGTGTGCCGGGGGCGGGGCGGGTCGCCTCGTAAATCTGGGCGACCCAATCGAGGACCTCGCCGTAGTTGCCGACGAAGCCGAGTTCCCTGGTCAGGCCGTCGGCGGTGAGCTGATAGTAGGAATCGCCGAGCGGCCGGGTCGGCTGGCCATCCTTCTCGCTGCCGAGCCAAGGCTCCAGGCCGACGGATTCGTAGAGGTAGCGCAGCGCCCGTTTCTCCGGAAGGGCATCGGACGGGGCGACGACGGCCAGCCCGCGGTTGGCGAGGTAGATGCCGTAGAGGTCGTTGATCATCGACTGGTTGGTATACTGGCGGCGGTTTTCACGGTGCCAGTCGCGGCAGGCGAGGAGCATGGCGCGGAAGGCCTCGCGCCGCTTCACCTGCTTGCCGGTGCCATCGTCGATGGTCTGGTCGAGGTGCGGGGCGAGTTCCTTTTCCAGCAACTGGATGACCTGGCCGGAAGGGCCGAGGCCGAACCAGTCGGGATTATAGGTGGAAGGCTCGGCTTCGGCGAGTTTCGGGTCGGCGACGTAGCCCCGGTAGAGGGAGTCGAGGGTGGCGAGGACTTTGACGATGGTCTCGGGCTTGCCTGCGGCCTTGGTCCATTTCGTGTGCCAGGCCCTTGCGAGGAAGAGGGCCTGCATTTGGTTCGCCGGGCGGTCGGGATGGCGCAGGGTTCGGTCGATCTCGCCGTTCACGCGGGCCTTGATGGCGTCGATGACCTCGGGGCCGGGAGAACTGCGGAGGGGGGCCTGAGGAAAGTTACCTTGCTTCTCGGAGGCGGGGGGAGCGAAGAAGCCGTCGGTGTGGGTGTACACGCGGTAGAGCCCGCGGGTGGGCTCTGTCATGGGCTTCTGGTAATCCTCGAAGTTCCTGCCGTAGCCCCAGATCGGGCCGGTGGCACGGATCTCGCAGTCCACGCTTTCCTTGCCCTTGGTGAGGGCGAGGGGAAGCGGGCAGGTACGATAGGTGAAACGACCGGGGTAGGCGGGAGCATCGGTACCGATGTCGAGCGCCTCGATGTCGCCGAGGTGGCGGTAGCCGATCTGCTTGCCCTCCAGGTGCAGGGTCATCTGGTTTTGGTTCACGTCTTCACCCCAGAGCCGGAGGGTGAAGTAATTCTGGCGCGCCGGATCGACCTTCGCCCGGAACCTGAGCGTGCCCCCGCGCCAAGGGTCCGAGCCACCGGGCAAGAGGCGGCGGGTGGGTTCGCCGAGCCCTCCGGGCCGGGTGTCCGAAAGGGTCGAGACGAGAGAGTGGGCGGATTCGGAGACCGGGTCGCCGAAGGTGAGGGTATCGAGGGGCTCGGCGGCGGCGGCGAGCGAGCTGGCGAGCAGCGTGTAAAAGGTCGGACGCATGAAAAATCCTGTTAAGGAACGAAACGCGGGAAAAAGGCAGCCGCTATCGAAGTTGTATGACAACCAGGCCAAAGGCCAAGTTACACTGGAAACTCAAGAAACCCGAATCCCAAGGCTACAAGGTGTGTCACGTCTCCTGGTTGAGAAAGGACTTGCGGCACAGTTCGGCGTACTTGCCGCCCCGGGCCCAGAGTTCGTCGTGGGTCCCCTCCTCGATCACCCGCCCCTTCTCAAGGACGTAGATCTTGTCCGCATTGCGGATCGTCGAAAGCCGGTGGGCGATCACGAAGGCGGTCCGGTTCTGCATCAGCCGGTCCAAGGCGTCCTGGATCTGCCGCTCGGTCTCGCTATCGACGGAGGCGGTGGCCTCGTCGAGGAGCAGGATGGGGGCGTTCTTGAGCAGGGCGCGGGCGATGGAGAGGCGCTGCTTCTCGCCCCCGGAGAGTTTCACGCCGCGCTCGCCCACGTTGGTATCGAGTTGCTGGGGCAGCTCGCGGACGAAGGCATCCGCATGGGCGGCATCGAGGGCGGCCCACATTTCGGCATCCGTGGCCGCCCGTTTGGCGAGGGCGAGGTTTTCGCGGACGGTGCCGTTGAAGAGGAAAGGCTCCTGGGTGACGTAGCCGAGGTGGCTGCGGAGGGATTGCTTCGAGAGGGTGGCGATGTCGATGCCGTCGATGGTCACGGAGCCGCTGTCGTGCTCGTAGAAGCGGGTGAGGATGGAGAGCACGGTGGACTTGCCGGCACCGGTCGAGCCGACGAGGGCGATGGTCTGGCCGGGGCGGGCTTCGAGATCGACCTCGTGGAGGGTCGGCTGGTCGCCGTAGGAGAAGGAGACGCCGTCGAAGCGGACATGGGCGCGGATTTCCGGAGGTAGGGAGGCACCGTCAATGGCGTTCGGCTCGTTTTCGGAATCGAGGATCTCGAAGACCCGGTCGGCGGCGGCACGACCGGAGAGGATCATCTGGTTCAGGCCGTTGAGCCGGTCGATGGGATCGTAGAAAAGGGACAGGGAGAGAAAGAAGGCGGTGAAGTCGCCCATCTTCAGGGATCCGTCCATGACGGCCCGGCCGCCGAAGGCGAGGACGAAGACGTAGCCGGTCATGCGGACGAAGGACATGAGAGGCGAGTAAATGGCCCACCATTTCATCATGCGGAGGCTCGCGCGGCGGAGGGCTTCCGAGTAGCGGTTGAAGCGGCCGAGCTCGGGTTCCTCGGCGGCGTATGCCTTGATCTGACGGATTCCTGAAATGTTATCGTGGAGGATGGCGTTCAAATCCGAGGAGGCATCGCGCTGGTTGCGGTAGCGGTCGCGGCCTTTCGTGGAATAAAACCAAGCTCCTACGGCGAGCAAAGGGACGGGCAAGGTGGCCCAGGTGGCGACGACGGGATTCAGGTAAAAAAGGAAAATGCCGACTCCGATGACTTGGAGGGCGGCGACGAGGCCCTGCTCGATGCCATCGATCAGGACGCGCTCCATGTTCGTCACGTCCTCGACCACGCGGGTCATCACGTCGCCGGTCCTGCGGGTGTCGAACCAGCGCAGGGGGAGCTGCTGGATCTTCGAGTAGAGGTCCTCGCGGATATCGTAGATCACCTTCTGTTCGAAGGTGTTATTGACGAAGATTCGGAGGGAGTTGAGGCCGTCCTTGAGGAGGAAGCCGAAGACCGAAAGGGCGATCCAGAAGCCGAATTCGCCGTGGCGGGCGGGGTCCGGGATGATGCGGTCGATGACGATGCGGGTCGCGTTCGGGAAGACGAAAACCGCTAGAGTCATCCCGATGGCACAGGCCAACTGGGCGGTGGCGAGGCCCGGATAATGCCTGAGGTAGGAGAAAACGCGGGGTATGGAACTCATCGAACGGTGCGGGGTGCTGCGGTGTCCATCCTTTGTAAAGTCACGTTGCACAATCGCGAAATTTGGTATTGCCGGGGCCGATAGGGCCTCCCTAGCTTGCGCCTTAGAACAAGAAAACAAGACCCAACCAGTCACCTGTCAAAACCCCATGGCCAACGTATTTGCCATTTTGAGTGCGATCGCACTCGCCGCCGCCGCCTTCCTTGCAATGAAAAACAAGGATGCGTACGAGAAGGAGATCGGCCTGCGCCAATCGGAGCAAGCTCGCAACGCGAAGCTGACCGCCGAGTATAACGCGCTGGTGGACGAATTCAACACGACCGAGACCGAGCGCAAGGCGACGGAAACGGAGACAGTGGGTCTGCGCGAGACCGAGACGGCCGAGACCAAGAAGAACAACGGTC
>CAMLOZ010000404.1 GCA_946481625.1 uncultured Haloferula sp.
AGATGTGGCCTTCCTGCAAGGATGTCGTGTTGAAGGACCCCGAACTCGTGGCCGCGATGCTTTGAGGGTGCGTAGAGTTACGCGGTTGAAATCTTGCATTGTCACTTGCGATCGCGGGGATCCGAGGGAATTTCCTGTCAGGAAAAGTGGCGACTGAGTCTGGGGGGAGTTGGTCGCCCGCTATCCGGAATAACACACCGGCTGGTGTGGAACCCCCGGGGTGGAAACCCCGGGGGTTTTTCCGTTTCAAGGGGGTTGCGGCGTTGCAGGCTGCCGCATGTGCTTGTGCATCGTGCATGGCCGCCGAGCCATTGGAGTCACGGGATAGCTGCCGTTGCAGGGATTGCGCGCCCGGCACATCTCTTGCGAAAGACCCGCCACCATGATCACCAATCTCGAACAACTGTACATCGATCAACTCCGCGACCTCTACAGCGCGGAAACCCAGCTCATCGCCGCCATCCCCGACATGGCGGCCAACGCCTCCGACACCGGTCTGCGCGAGGCTTTCAACCACCACCTCGATGAAACCCGCACCCAGCGGGCACGGCTTCAGGAGATCTTCGGATTCCACGGGGTCGCGCCGGAGGGCGAGGACTGCGATGCGATGCGGGGCCTGGTGAAGGAGGCGACCAAGCATGTCGCGAATACCGAGGCGGGCAGCGTGCGGGATGCCGTCCTGATCGCCTCCGGCAACCGGGTCGAACATTACGAGATCGCCGCCTACGGGGTTGCCCGGGCCTTCGCGGAATGCCTCGGCTATGACGAGGACGTGAAATTGCTCACCAAGTCCATCGAGGAAGAGGCCGCCGCGGACGACACCCTCACCAAGATCGCGTCCGGCGGGATCTTCCGTCATGGCGTGAACGAGGCCGCCGCCCATTGATCACCCGCGTTCCGCAGCAAAGCCGGTTTCGGTTTGCCCGTCTCCGGCTTTGTCTGCATGACAGGAGATGCTCCTCCCATGGATCTCGAATGGGACATCCTCAAGCGCGCCGCCATCGTCCTCGTTCTTTCCGGGGTACTCGGTTGGGAACGTGAAGCGGCCGGGAAGTCGGCAGGGGTCCGCACCCACATGCTCATGGGACTGGCGGCCACCCTGTTCGTGGCGATCGGGGAGCTGATGATCCAGCGCTTCCACCACGACGACGAACGCTTGCGCTATGATCCGGTCCGCGTGCTGGAGGCCGTGGTCACCGGCGTGAGTTTCCTGGGTGCCGGGACGATCTTCATTTCAAAGGGCAAGGACCGGGTCAACGGCCTGACCACCGCCGCCTCGATCCTGGTGACCGCCGCGGTGGGGATGATGGTGGGCCTGCGCTATTACTTCCTCGCATGCGGGATCACGCTGTTGATCTTCGTCGTGTTGCACGGCCTCGCGTGGCTCAAGGACCGGTTCGAAAAGAAAGGACATTCTTCCGAAACTTGAACTTCAGCCACCAGCGCAGTGTTCCGGAATCCATGCGTGAATACGGCCGCGGTATTGCCGGCGGGCTGATGTTCTCGCTGCCCTTGCTTTACACCATGGAGGTGTGGTGGGCGGGCTTCACCCTCCACCCGGGGCGGATCCTCGGTTACATGGCCTGCACCTTCGTGCTCCTCTTCCTCTACAACCGCTTCGCCGGTCTGCGCCGGGATGCCGACCTGCGCGAGGTGGCCATCGACTCGGTCGAGGAGATGGGCCTGGGGCTCGTGATTGCCGCCGCGGTTCTCGGTCTTACCGGCCGTCTCGGGCACGGGATGTCGGTGGCGGAGATCGCGGGCAAGATCGTGATGGAAGGCATGACCGTCGCGATCGGAGTTTCGGTGGGCACCGCACAACTGGGCGGCGAGGGAGCGGAGGACGAGGGCGTGGCGGGAGACGACGGTTGGTCGAGCGGCTATCTTCCCCAGGCCGCCATCGCCCTCTGCGGCGCGGTCCTCTTCGTGGCGAACGTTGCCCCCACCGAGGAGATCGCCGTGATCGCGATGGAGAGCGAGCCGGTCATGCTTCTGCTTCTGGCCGTGGCATCGATGCTGCTCGGGGCGCTGGTCCTCCACTTCGCCGGGGTGCATGGAGCGCAGCGCCATGTGATCCGCGATACGTGGTTGCTGAGCTTCCGAGGCATCCTGACGACCTATGCCGTGGCCCTTGTTGCCGCCGCCGGGTGCATGCACTTTTTCGGCAAGTTCGACGGCCTTCCCTGGCGCATGATGATGGCGCAGTCCGTCGTGGCTGCGGTTCCCGCCGTGCTCGGCGCCTCTGCCGGCCGGCTCCTTCTCCAGATCCGTCCGCCGGGCGCTTGAACCACCATGAATGCGAAATCCAAGGAGCGTCCACCGGCCGGCAAGAACCCTCTGGAGTGGTCTGTCTTCGGCTTCAGCGCGCTCCTCGTGATCGCGGTGGTCGCGGTGCTCACGGGGGAGGCGATCCGCTGGAAGGATTCTCCTCCCCGCCTGCGGGTCGAACTTGGCCAGCCGGAGCGGCAGGAAGGCTTCTGGTGGTTGCCGGTCAAGGTCCGGAACGATGGCGAGGGGCTCGCCGCCGATGTCGAGATCGAGGTGAAGGCGGGGGGCGAGACCGCCGGCTTCACCATCGATTTCGTCCCGCGCGGCACCGAGCGGGAAGGCCGCGTGAGTTTTCCGGAATCCATCGATCCCCGCGATGCCGTTGTCTCGATCCGGGGATACCAGGAACCCTGATTACCGGTCGAAGCGGAAAGGTGCAGCGTAGGGATGCACCCGGCCCGCGAGGTCCGCACGGATGATCTCCGCCGCGATCACGCTGTAGGAGATCCCGTTCCCGCCGAAGCCCAGCGCGAAGTAGCACAGCGGGTGCTTCCGGTAGCTCCCGATGTAGGCGAGCCCGTCCTTCGTCTCTCCGAAGGTCCCCGCCCAGGCAAAAGCGGGCTCCATGTTTGCCGCTGGAAACAGGTCGTGGAATCGCTTCTCCAGCAAGCGGCCCTTGCGCTTCACCAGTCGGTCGCGAGCCGCGGGATTGCGAAAGGGGATGTCCTCCCCGCCGATGATCGCGCGCCCATCGCCATCGCCCCGGAGATAGAAATACGGCCGGGCGGTTTCCCACAGCAAACAGCGCCGCCACCACCCGGGAACCTCCTTCAGCGGCTCCGAGGCAAGCGCGAAGGAACTCCGCAAATCCACCAGCCCCGCGGTATCGAAGAGGCTTTGCGTCTCGTAGCCCATGGCGACGACGATGCGTTTGGCGCTCACCCTGAAGCCACGCGATGTTTTCAGGACCACACCCGCGGCATCGAAATCCACCGCCTCCACCTTCGTCTTATCGAAAACCAGGCCACCGCGGCGGCAGATTTCCGCGAGCATCCCGTGGGCGAGACGATAGGCATCCACTTCCGCGGCCTGGGGGGAGTGGAGGGCGCAGCGATGGGGGAAGCCAAGATGCCGGCGAACATCCGCGGCTGACCATTCGTTGACCTCGAGCCCGGCCTGACGGCGGGCTGCCGCTTCCGCTTTCAATGCCGGCACATCGCGCGGACGGGAGGCGAGATACACGCTGTCCTTCCGCGTGAAATTGCAGTCTTCCAAGCCGAGCCGCGCGACCCTTTCTTCCAGAAGATCGATGCTCTCGTAGCAGGCCCGGTAGGCCGTGCGGGCCTCCGCTTCCCCATGCCGGGCGATCAGGTCGACGAGATGGGTGTCGATCTCGTATTGCAGCAGCGCCGTGCTCGCGCTGGTGCTGGCGCTCGCAACGTCCCGCCCGTCGAGCAGGATCACTTCGTGCCCGTCCGCGGAGAGGGTCTCGCCGATCAACGAGCCGGTGATGCCCGCCCCCAGGATCGCGACATCGCACCCCCGGTCGCAATCAAGCGGCGGATAGTTCGCGATGATGCCGCTTTTGACACGCCAGTAGGGATGATCCGAAGTGAGGTCCATGCCGGGGGAGAACAGACGGACACGGGCTCAGGAACTTCGGCCCAGGAGGCGCAGCTTCGGCGGCAGGGGGTCCTCGGGCTCGACGGGGCCTTCGGGATCGACCACGACATCGAGGCAATGGCCGCCTGCGGCGACATGGTCCTCGATGTGGCAATGGATCCCTTTTCTGCGGAGCTCCGTAATCTCCGCGGCGGCCTGTTCGTGCGCGGCAAGGATCTCGGGTGCTGGGATGATCTTGTCCTTCATGGTAAATCTGACTACCGGTACAGCCTTGCAAGCTTCGTTCCACGGCCGTGATCGCGCAACGTGAATGACTCCGCATTCCGTCCCATGCAAAACG
>CAMLOZ010000405.1 GCA_946481625.1 uncultured Haloferula sp.
TCATTGGACGGGCGGAAGCGGCGGTTGCCGTATTCCTTCTCCCACTGGGCCTGGCATTCCACCGTGAGGCGGGCGAAGGGAATCGCTTCCAGGCGGGCCTGCGGGATGTTTTTCCCGGACATCTCGCAGACACCGTAAACACCGCGGTCGATCCGGCGCAGAGCCTGCTCGATCTCGTAAAGGGCGTCCTGCTCCTTCGCCAGCACGCTCAGGGCGAAATCCCGGTCATAGGCGTCGCTGCCGGCGTCGCCCTGGTGCATGCCGCTGCCGGAGGCCTCGCTGCCTTCCGGGGCATTGCGGATTTCGCCCGTCATGCCGGACATGGCGTCCACCAGTTCGTCCCGCAGGTCCAGCAGGCGCTGGCGCTGCTTCAGGACGAAGCCGCTGACCTTCACCGGACCGGCACCATTGGCCGCGACCGCGATAGGGGCTTCCTCTTCCGGAGCTTCGGGCTTCGCCTTTGCGGGGCTCGGCTTCTTGGCTTCGGTCTTGGGGGCGGGCTTTTTCTCGGCTTTGGCGGGTGCCGCCTTCTTCGCGGGTTGCTTCTTGTCGGCCATGTGATGGGGATGCTGGGTCTAAAACTTCGGAAAACCGGATTAAAAGGGGGGCGGGGAAATTCGGGCGCGGTCGATTAGCGCCTTCATGATACCTCTGCAAGTTGAAATTTCATGCGGGATGGCACTATCTTCAACGATGGATTGCACGCAGGCCCGATTTCCTCCCGGACACGACCGGGGCCTCGGCGCGCTTGAAATGGCCGGAGCCTTGCCTAAGCTCCGCCGCCCGCCATGGAATTACCCTCGATCGTAGAAGCTCTCCTGACCAGTTCGGACGAACCCCTGCCCGCAGAGGAAATCGCCCGCCTGGTCCGCGCCCGCGTGGCCGAAGCCGAGGATTCCCGCGCCCGCAAGATCGAGGAAGGCGAAACCCCGGCGGAGCTCCCCGAGTGGCTCACCGCCCTCTCCGCCTGCTCCTCCGAGCAGGTCATCGCCGCCATCGCGAAGCTGAATCACGACTACGAAACCACCGGCCGCGCCTTCTCCCTGGTAGAGCGCGCGAAGGGCTGGAAACTCTTCACTCGTCCCTCCTACGGCGAATTCGTCCGCCATCTCTTCCCCGGTCGCAAACCCGAGCGCCTCAGCGGTCCGGCCATGGAAACCCTGGCCATCATCGCCTACCGCCAGCCGATCACCAAGGGCGCCATCGAGGCCGTCCGCGGCGTCGCCTGCGACGGCATGCTGCAAAAGCTCCTCGACCGCGAGCTCGTCCGCATTGGCGGCCGTGCCGAACTCCCCGGCCGTCCCCTCCTCTACGAGACCACCGAACTCTTCTACGAGCACTTCGGCATCCGCAGCATCGACGACCTCCCGAACGCCACCGAACTCCGCCGCGTGAAACTCCCCGAGGCCCCCGCCGAGTCCGCCGCCGCCGAAGCCCAGCTCGCCCTCAGCGCCACCGAGCCGAAGCCCGAGGAAAATGCCGAATGACGAGTTTCCGAATGACGAAACCGCCTCTAACCGCTTCCCCTCTCTCCCGCACACTTCATTCGACATTCGGAAATTCCGAATCCGTCATTCGACCATGAATCTCGACGACATCCGCAAGCAGATCGACGACATCGACGGCCAACTTCTCGACCTGCTTTCGGCACGCGCCGACCTCGTCCACAACGTCGGGGAAGTGAAAAAGCGCGACGGCCTCCAGATCTACGCTCCCGAGCGCGAGGAAGCCCTGCTCCGCCGCCTCATCGACCGCAACAAAGGCCGCCTGCCCGAGAAGTCGATCCGCGCGATCTATCGCGAGATCATGTCCGCCGCCCTCGCTTTGGAGGATGATCTCAAGATCGCCTACCTCGGCCCCGAAGGCTCCTGGACCCATCAGGCCGCCATCAAGAAGTTCGGCCACTCCGTCGCCTACACGCCCCTTCACAACTTCTCCGAAGTCTTCGACCAAGTCGCCCGCCGCCGTGCCGATTACGGCGTCGTGCCGATCGAGAATTCGACCGAAGGCGCCGTGTCCCATACCCTCGACCTCTTCGTCGATTCCCCGCTCCAGATCTGCGCCCAGATCCTTCTCCGCATCGAGAACTGCCTCATGGCCGCAATCCCGCGCGAGCAGATCAAGACGCTCTACTCCCACCCGCAGGCCCTCGCCCAATGCCGCGGCTGGATCCTGAAGAGCTTCCCGGAAGCCGACCTTGTCGAGGTCTCGTCCACCACCCGCGCCGCCCAACTCGCCAAGGAAAACGCCGCCCATGGCGCCGCCGCCATCGGCAGCCCCCTCGGTGCCGAGATCTACGGCCTCACCGTGCTCGAGGAATCGATCCAGGACCGCGCCACCAACACGACCCGCTTCCTCGTGATCGGCGAAAAGACCTGCCCCCCCACCGGCAAGGACCGCACCTCCCTCCTCTTCGCGATCCACGACCGCCCCGGCTCCCTGGTCCGCGCCCTCCAGGCCTTCGACCAGTTCCACATCAACATGTCGAAGATCGAATCCCGCCCCTCCAAACGAAAGGACTGGGAATACATTTTCTACGTCGATCTCTCCGGCCACTGCGACGACGCGGAAGTCCGCAACGGCATCGACGAACTGGAAAAGCACTGCTCGATGGTGAAGCTGCTAGGCTCCTACCCCGACACCGGCGAATAGGTGGTCCGCACAACACTAGCGAAGCGGAGACGGCCCGGAGGACAATCCGCTGTGCGACCGAAGCCACCGACACCGCCGGAATCCAAGGGTTCGTAGTCCCGCCTTCAGGCGGAATGCCTTTCGTTCCAGCGGGGCGGCCTCATGACAGCCAGCGCCCGCATCACTCCACCCGGATCGCCGTCGACCTGCCGTGCGCGTCCAAGCCTTCGATCCGGGCAAACTCCCGCACCACCTCCAGCGACTTCCGCACCGCCTTCTTGTCCATCTTCACGATGCTCGTCCGCCGCTGGAACTGGTCCGCCCGCAAGCCCGAAAACGACCGACCGCTCCCGCCCGTCGGCAGCGTGTGGCTCGGTCCCGCCAGGAAATCCCCCACCGCCACCGGCGAGTCGTTCCCCAGATAAATCGCCCCCGCCGTCCGGATCAGCGGCAGCCACTTCTTCTCATCCGCGCAGATTAGCGACACGTGCTCCGAGGCGAAGGCATTCGAAATCTCCACCGCCTCCGCCATGTTCCGCACGTTCAGGATGAAGGTCCCCTGCTTCAGCACCTGCTTGATGTAACTCGCACGCGCCAAAGTCGGAAGCTGCTTCTCCACCGCCTTCACCACCTTGCCGATCAACGCCTTCGAGTCGCTCAGGAAACCAACCACGCTATCCCCGCCGTGCTCCGCCTGCGCGAGTAGATCCGCCGCGATGTAGTCCGGGTTCCCCGTCTTGTCCGCGATGATCAGCACCTCGCTCGGCCCCGGCAGCAGGTCGATCGACACCGCCCCGAAGAGCTGCCGCTTCGCCTCGACCACGAAGCGGTTTCCCGGGCCGAAGATCCGGTCCACCGGCCGCACCGTCTTCGTCCCCAGCGCCATCGCCGCGATCGCCTGCGCGCCGCCGATCTTCAAAATCTCCGTCACCCCCGCCGCCTTCAGCGCATACAGGAGTTCCGCATTCACGGTGCCATCCGGTCCGCAAGGCGTCGCCGCGATGATCTCCGGCACGCCCGCCGCACGCGCAAACCCCGCGGTCATCAGCGCCGTCGAAACCAGCGGTGCCTTTCCGCCCGGAACGTAAATGCCCACCCGGTCGAAGGGCTGGAACCGCTCCCCCACCCGCGCGCCTTCGGCATTCACCATCGACCAATCCTTGCGCAGCCCGCCCTTCGCGAAGGCCGTGATATTCCGCAGGCTCGCCGCCACCGCCTTGCGCGTCGATGCCGCCACCTTCACCGCGGCGAGTTCCTCCGCGGTCACGAAAAGCTGCTTCTCCTTCAGCACCACGTTGTCGAAACGCTTCGCGTAAGCCACCAGCGCTTTGTCTCCCTGCGACGCCACCGCGGCGATGATCTCGCCCACCAGATCGCGGACGTCATGCGTCGGCAGCGCGCGGCGGTTCAGGCGCTTGACGAAGGAGTCGTAGTCGGCGTCGCGATAGGTGAGGATCTTCATCGGAAGTACGTCACGGATAGTAGGGCTTCAGCATCAGGTAGCAAATCGGTCCCGTCACGGCCACGTAAAGCCACATCGGGAACACCCACTTCGCCAGGCGGCGGTGCGCCGCGAAGCGGTTCGTCCACCCCGAG
>CAMLOZ010000406.1 GCA_946481625.1 uncultured Haloferula sp.
CCGAGATCACCGAGAACTTGCTGCTCCGATAGCGGAACTGGAACGGGCATTCCGTCCCCTCCGGACCACCCGCGACCCTGCCCGCGCCCGCCACCGGCATGCGCAGCACCAGCACGCCCCCGTTCGCGGAGTACAATTCGTTACCCTTCCATTTGCCAGCCAGGAGCCGGCCGGATTGCAGGTCGCCGCTGATCGCTCCCAACTTGAGGGAATCCAACACCGAACCTTCGGGCCACTTCAACTCCAGCGAGGAAGCCGCCGCACTCACCGGCGTGACCCGCAGTTCGGTCACCTTCGGCTCCGCCCCGGTCCATGTGCGGATCCGCGCCACCACCGAGTCGCGGTAAGCACCGCTGTTCAGGTACAGCACGGCCGCCAGGAACGCCGCCGCGGTCAGCACCACCAGGGCAACCGCCAGCACCACCTGCACGACACGATATTGCTTCTTGCGACGCTCCTTGTCCTTCTTCGGTTGGTGGCTGCGGCGCTTGCGCTTCCGCATGCGATAGACCTGCGTGCCATCCTCCCGGGTCACGAGTTGCGCTTCCCCGTCCGTTCCACCCTCGCCTCGGGACCGCAAGCGGTCCATCATGTCGTCGATGGAATAGTTCTCCGGTTCCGGGTCGGTCGATGGCATTGCAGATGGCAGGAAAGGTGAAGCCCCAAAGCTCCACCCCGATCAGGCGGACGTCAATTGCCGCGTGGGGTTTCCCCCGAAGGATCCAGCACCTTCACCGTGACCAGGAAGATGATCGCCGTGCGCACCGGGGCATAGCCCTCGTTCTGGAACAGGCGCCCGACCACCGGCAGGTCGCCGAAGAACTTCGTCTTGTCCTCGAATTGCTGAACCCTATCTTCAAGCAAACCGCCGATCACCAGCGTCGCTCCATCCCGGATCGTCAGGTTGGTCTCGGTTTTCATCACCGAGAAGACCGGCATCAGGATCTCGTTGCTGGTCAGCACCACCGTGCCATCACCGGCCACCTGACCCAGCACCCCGAGACCCGAGGGCGGCGCGGCGCTGATGATCGGCGTGCCGTAGTTGATGAAGCCGTCGAAGTCGGTGACGGTCGGCTTGAGCGCGATGTCCACGTAGTGGCGGTCGGCGCTCACGGTCGGCAGCACGTCCAGCACCACGCCCACGTCCTTCTTGGTGAAGGAAGTCGGGGTCGCCGGAGTGATCGGCACCAGCGGACGTTCTTCCGCGAAGATATCGCCGGTATCGAGGTCCACCAGCACGTCGCCTTCGCCGACGGTGTTCGGCAGTTCCGGGGGCTCGTACTCCTCGGGATAGATGAATTCGCGGATGATCTCGATCGTCGATTGCTGGCCGCTCCGCGTCGCCGTCGAAGGGCTGACCACCATGTTCACGCCCTTCTTCTGATCCAAGCCGCGCATCAGCATGGTCAGGTTGGTATTGTTCAGGATACCATTCGCCCACAATACGCCCGGCGCCCGCGCAGCTCCGGGCGAGAAGCCCTGCTGCTGCTCCAGGAGCCGCGCGTCGATGGCATCCCCGGTGATTACCTCCGTGCCGCTGCGGTTGCCCGCCGTCAGGGCATTGCGGAAATACTCGCCCGGCGGCAGATTCACGTCCGCGAGGTTCGCCGGATTCTGCGTGCCACCGCTGAGGTGACCCGCGGGCACACCGGGAGTCAGCCCGTCGCCGCCCAAGCGGAAATCGCCTAGCAGCCAGTCGAAATCGAGTTCCTTGAGCGTACGCTCCTGGGTTTTGATCATCCGCACCTGTACCATCACCATGGTCGGCTGCGTGTTCTGCGCCTGCTCGACCGCCTGCTCCACGAGGCCGTGGTTCACGATCGTGTTGGTCACGCGCAAGGTGCTGTTTCCCGCGTTGAAGACCGCCGTCGCGCCTTCGGGGAAAGTCACGCCCAGGTTTTTCAACACGGTGATGGCATCCATCTTCTTGGCCAGCAGCCCCTCACCCTCCCTGTCCTCGGCAAAGGGGTCGAGCTCGCCTTCCCCGCCCGCCGCGGTCCCGCCGCTGCTCAGGAAATCCGGAGGTACCCGGTAGGTCCGCGTGATCAACTCGGCCGAGGCCGCACCCACCGGATGCACCACCACCGCGAATTGCTGCGGGGAATAGGTCGTCCGGGTGATCTCCCCGATATACCGCAATGCCTGCGAGATCGGGACGTTCTTCAGTTGGAGATTGATCGGCGTGGCCATCACGCCCTTCGCCGCTTCCGAATCGGCCGCGCCGAGGTCGAGCACGAAGTTCACCCCCTTCTGCGCCGGATCATCCTCGAAAGTGTCCAGCTTGACCGATTGCGCGCGCAGGTAGTCGAGCGCCTCCTGGATGTTCGTGCCCTCGAAGTCGAGCGTCGGCAGGATCAAGCGGTCCAGCTTGTTCGAGATCAGCATCCGCGAATCCGCCGGCCCCTGGTCCGCGGGTCCGATGGCATCCGGAATCGAAATACTCGGGCGCACCTTCAGCTCCCACGCCTCGCCGACTTCCGCCAGCATCTCGCCGCGGAAATGATCGTGCGCGGCGCGATAGTAGTCGGTCCGCATCTGTGTCACCGCCTCCATGCCGCGCCGCGCCGCCTTGCTGGTCGGGTCGATGCGGAGCACTTCTTCGAAGGTCAGGCCGGCCTTGCGGAATTCACCGAGATTCTTGTAGCCGTCCGCCTTGTAGAGAAGCATGCGGACTTCCTCCACATCCTTGCCATGTTCCAGCGTCGCCGCCGGATTGGTGCGGATCGGGTCGCCAAGTTCTTCCTCAAGTTGCGTCGCCGAGGCATCGCCCGGTGCCACCGCGGGATCGAGCACCTTGGCCACCGTTTCCTTGGCACCTTCCACGTCGCCGAAGCGGCGCTCCTGACGGGCCAGCTCGACGGAAGCCTGCACCAACCGGTCGGTCGCGGCATCCCGTAGCGCGGCGGTTGCCGGAGCGTCGGGAAGCAGTTCGCGGGCACCCGTGTAGGCGGCCACCGCTTCCTTCCAACGGCCTGCCTCGTAGGACTCGTCGCCCTTCTTCAGCAGTTCGTGAGCTTCCTGCGCGCTGTTCGCCCGGCGCTGGAGTTCAGCCTCGGCGAGCGACGACCTCGTCTGCGCTGCCAGCGGCTGCGCGAGCAGGAGACAGGTCAGCGGCGCGATGGCCAGCAGGCGGGCGCGGGATGGGATGGCGTGGTAACGATCGGAGATCGGCATCGGGGTTTCGGCGATCTATAGAGGGCAGTTTTCCGCAGGGTAAGCGGAAAATCCGGGAAAATTCATGCATCGTCCGGCTTCGCGTCACGGAGTATATACATTGCCTGCTCGGCATCGCGGCGAATCTGGTCCTTCAAGTCGTCAAGGGATCCGAACTTCTGTTCAGGCCGCAGATAACTCACGAATTCCACCTCCAGAACCGCCCCGTAGAGATCGCCGGAGAAGTCGAACAAATGCACCTCCAGCACCCGCTGCTCCCCATCCACCGTCGGCCGCACGCCGAGGTTCGCCACCCCGTCGAGAGCCTGAGATCCCGCCCGGGCGCGCACCGCCCATACCCCGTCCGGCGGGAACTGCTCCTCGCCGCGCTCGACATTCGCTGTCGGGAAGCCGAGCTGCCGACCCAGCTTCCGTCCCTCCACGATCCGCCCCTCCACGGTGTACGGCCGTCCCAGCATCCGCGCCGCCGCCTCCATATTGCCATCCCGGATCGCCTGGCGGACGCGCGTGCTACTGATCCGCTCGCCCTCCATCATCACCGGCGGCAGCGCCTCCAGTTGGAACCCGAGTCCGTCCGCCAGTCCCCGCAGCAGGGTCACGTCCCCCCTCCGCCCTTTCCCGAAGCGCCAGTCCTCCCCCACCGCCACCGTCTTCACCCCCGCCGCCGCGATTTCCCGCACGAATTCCTCCGCATCCTGCGACGCCCGCTCGAGGTCGAAATGCAGCGCGAGCAGGAAATCCACCCCCATCCGGCCAAGAATCTCCGCCTTGTGGTCCAGCGAGGCCAGAAGCCGCCGTGGCGCTTTCTCCGGTGCCAGCACCCGGATCGGATACGGATCGAAAGTCAGCACCCCGCAAGTCCCGCCCTCCCGGTCCCGCGCCGCCAAGGCCTTCCCGATCACCTCCTGATGCCCCAGATGCACCCCGTCGAAAACCCCCAGCGCCAGATGATGAGGTCCCCGGATGAGGGAGAGGTCTTCGATGGCGGTGAAACGGAGCACGGGAGGAAGGAAAATCACCAATCACCAATCTTCCAATCACCAATCG
>CAMLOZ010000407.1 GCA_946481625.1 uncultured Haloferula sp.
TCGTAGATGGGCAGGAAGCGGTAGTTCAGGGCGAGCGAAAGTAGCGACCCGGCGGTGTTGAAGGACTGGCCCTTGTTGCCGGGCCAGGAACCGTCGCGGGATTGGATCGTGGAAAGGTAGCGGATGTTGCGGCTGTTCCACTCGTTCCAGGTTTCAGGATCGGCATGGAAGAGCGCCTGCGACATGTAATACTCGAAATAATACGGGTAGTGCCGGTCGCGGTAGGACATCTGGCCGCGCAGGTAATCGACGGACGATTGGAAGCCCTTGCCCTCCTTCTCCTTCGCCAGCGAGAGGCAGAGCACGCCGATCGCCGTGAGCGTCGGCTTGCCGCCGCCCGCGGAAGTATAGCCGTATGCCCCGTCGGTGCCGCGGCAGCGCGCCATGTAGGCGAGCCCTTTCTTGAGCGCCTCGTCCGGCACCGGCAGGCCCGCGTTCCGTGCGGCGAAGAGCGCCACCAATTGGCAACCGGAGACCGTGGTGTCCGCATCCGTGCTGTCCGGCGTGTAGCGCCAGGCTTCCGAGCGGTTGCGCTTCTGCGCGCTCAGGATCAGCTCCACACCCTTCTTCAGCGCGGGCGCGATCTTCGGGTTGTCCACCGTGCCGTAGGCTTCCGCCAGCGCCAGCGTGGCGAAGCCATGGTTGTACATGCTGTTGCCGATGTAACCGTTGGTCTGGTTCTGCTGGCTCAGGATGTAGTCGATCCCTTTCGAGATCGCGCCGGCATACATGCCGTGGTTCGGGTCTTCACCGTGCGCCAGGAAGGCGACCACGCACAGCCCGACGACGCCCGGCTCGCTGCCCATGCTGTCGTTCCAGCACCCTTGGGCATTCTGGTTCTTCGCCAGGTAAGCCAAGCCGCGGTCATACATCGTGTCCACCTGGGCCGGCACCGGGTCGTCCGGACGCCGTGGCAAATCCTGCGCGGCCAACGGCGAGAGCAGCGAGCAAATGACGAATGCCGGATTTCCGAATGCCGAATGAATTGCTTTGAAGAAGAAGCTTCCGCGGGGGGACGAAGATCCACCCTGGCCCCGAACAAGACATTCGTCATTCGGAAATTCGAAATTCATCATTGCTGGGTCAGCCCCTTTCATTTCGCCAGTTTCTCCGCGTCGCGGTTGTAGGCATCCAACGCCTCTTGAAACTCCTTCGGCAACGACTGTCCCGCGGTGCCGGAGGCCTTCGGCACCCGGCGCTCTTCCGTCTTGCCGCCGTTCGCGCCGCCGCCGTTCGCCCCGTTGGCGGTATCGGAAAGCCCGGTCATGCCCTCCCCGTCGCCCTGCTGGCTCGGCTTGCCCCCGGGTTGCCCGCCCGGTTGTTCGCCGTCCGGAGTCATCCCGAGCATGCGCTGCATCATGTCCATCATCGCGCCGCCGGATTGACCCTCCTGCCCTTGCTGGCCCTGCTGCTTCTGCCGCTCCTTGGCCGCGGCGAAGATCTTTTCGATCACGTCCGTCTCCGCCGCGATCGTCACGCCGCCGGTCTCATGCTCGACCAGAAGCCCGGATGCCTCGTCCATGGCGTCGCTCACCTCTTTGAGCAGCGCGATCACCGTCGGCTGCGTCTGCTCGATCACGAGTTGCTGCACGTCCCCGGCGAGTTCGTCCTGCTTTTCCGCGAGCTTGCGGGCACCTTCCTGATGCTCCGCGATCTGCGTGGCGAGATCCTCTTTCTTCTCGTCCGCGGCGCATGCCAGCGCGGCGGAGAGCAGGAGTATGGCGGCGTGTGCCTTCATGGTTTCCGGTCCCTCGGGGTTCCTTCGTAAGAGCGGCGCAGGGTTTCAAGCGCGCGCGTGCGCGCCCGGATGTCCTGCTCCTGCTGGATCATCTTCATGACCCGCAGCATGAATTCGAAATCCTCGTCCTCGCTGGCTCCGGCACTGCCCGCACCGCCCTGGCCGCCGCCGCTCTTCTGCTGCTCGCCTTCGAGCATCTTCGCCCACTCCTTCAGCTTGTCCGCCCAGAAGCCCGCGCCCAGCCGCGCCGCCGCACCGTGGTTGACCTCCAGTTCGCCCCGCAGGTCTTCCAGCGCCAGATCGATCCGCGACTCGGTCATGGCATCCAGGATCTCGCGGTAGGCTTCGTTGTTGCTACGGGTGAAGAAGTGGTTCAGGTCCTCCTGGATCCAGCGCACGTCGGAAGTCGTGTTCGCCTGCTGCCGGATCAGGTCGGCCAGTTTGCCTTCATCGGAAGGATCGAGCTCGTCGCGCGCGAGTCCGCCGGTGCGGCCGATGCTCTCCCACATGCTGATGCCCACGCCTTCCTGCTCGGTCGCCGCCTTCTTGAGCCGGTTCACGAAGGTGCTCGCCTCGAAACGCTGGTTCGCGTCGTTCGCCTTGTTCACCGCGTCCTGCATCTTCTCGAGCGCCTCCTTCTGCTTCTCGACCGCATCCTCCAGATTCTCCTGCGACTTCTCGTCGGTGTTCCTCTGGTCCTGCGCCTCGCCCAGCTTGCCCTCGACCTCCGGCATGTCCTTTTGCGACAGCTCCTGCATCGACTGCATCGCTTCCGCCATCTTCTTCAGCGTCTCCTTGTCGATCGAGCCGTTGCGGGTGCTGTTCTTGAAAAGGTTCTCCATCTTCTCCGCCAGCTCCTTCATCTTCTCGGTCTGCTGGCGCTCGCCCTCCTGCTGGCCTTCCAGGCGCTTGCGGTTTTCATCCTGCTTGCGCTCCTCCGGGCTCATCTTCTCCAGACGCTGGTTCTCCTCGTAGAGGTTCCGCTCGCGGCGGGCCAGATCCTCCAACTCATCGATCACGCGGTCGAACTGCGTCTTGAGCATCTGCGCATGCTCGTCATGCGTGAGCACGAAAAGCGTCACCGGCTCGGAGTAGGCGCGCGGCCTGCCCGGCAGATAGTCCTCCGCCCACGCGCGCAGGATCAGCTTCTGCGGCTGGATCTTGAAGGCCGCCGGTGAAAACGCGGCATCCGCGGAAAGCCGGGCCATCTCCGGCCCGCCGCTACCAAGCTCGATCTCGCCCGTCGCCGGAACCTCGTCCGTCGCACGCGTGAATTCACCCCGCCACTCGATCCCGATCTTGCGGATGCCGAAGTCGTCTTCCGAAAGCGTCTCGAAATCCACGGTCTCCTCGGGCAGCATCACGTGCTGCCGCGGCAGCCCTTGGATGTAGATGCCCGGTGCTTGGTCGGGCAGCGAATCGACCCGCACCTCGAAACCATCCTCGCCCTCCAGCCCGATCGTGTCGGTCCAGTGCAGCGGCATTGCGAAGCCTTCCTCCGCCAAGGTGATTTCCGGAGTGCTGGCCTTGCTGCCGTTCACGTTCATGCCGCCTTCCTCGCCCTCCTCGGAGGCATCCTGCTTCAGCGGACCGTAGTTCGCGCTCGCCAGTTCGCGCGTCGCCTCGACCGTTACCCGGATCTTGCTGCCCTGCACCGCCGAGAGCACGCCCGACCCCAGATCAAGCTCCTTGTCCGGGAGCTGGAGATACTCCGGGTGCTTGATGCTGCCCGAGACCTTGCTGATCGCCGGGCGCAAGGTCGGGGTCACCTCGATCAGATGCCTCGCATCGCCGATCTCCACCCGCAGCAATCCCGGATCCTGCTGCGCCGGGAAATCGAAGCGGTAGAGGTCTTCCTTCAACTCCGCCGTCACCGGGTCCTGCCGGCCGTAGCGGGCCTCGCCGGATTCCGGCCGCCACTCGCTGTCCTTCGCCAGCCGCAGCGTGAGCGAGAACGCCTCGCCCTGCGGGACCGGCATCTTGGCGGGCACACCTTCGAGACTGGTGAAGGTGTAACGCGGGGCGGGGGAGAGCGGCATCAGCCAGCGCTTGAAGGAACTCCATCCTGCCTTGGGTGCAAACATGAGTGCAGCGGTGGCGGTCAGGAACAACGCGATCACCGCCAGGGTCCACGGGCGTTGTCTCGACACCGGCAAGGCCTCGTCCAGCTTCCGCCGCTCGGCCTCCTCGGCCACCCGCTCCATCGCCGCCGCCCGCAAGCGCGGCGAAAGGGTGTCCGCCGCCTCGACCTGCTGCTGCAATTCGACCACCCCCAGCAGCCGGTCGCCCAGCCCCGGGTAGCGCCGCGCGATCAGGCGTGCCAACTCGTTTTCCCGGCGGTGCCGCCAGACCCAGCGGTGCAGCCAGAGCGGCGCGAACACCGCCATCAGCGAAGTGCCGCCGATCAGGATCAGCAGCCGCAGGAAGCCCGGCGTCTGCCACACGCGGTCCAGCGCGAACACCAGCAGGAAGGAGAACAAAA
>CAMLOZ010000408.1 GCA_946481625.1 uncultured Haloferula sp.
GAGCTTCGCGACCTCCTTGATCCGGGCGGCCGATTGCGGCACCGGCCGTACCGCGCCGGACAGCGATACCTCGCCGAAATAAACGGCGTCCGCGGGCAGCGGCGCATTGGTCAGCGAGGAAACCAGCGCCGCCACGCAAAGAGCTACCCATTCCCAACGCCCAACGCCTAACGCCCAACGCCCAACAAGCTCCCACTATCCCGCGAAGGCCAAAAGCGTCATCTTCCTGTTTATGGACGGCGGCCCGTCGCAGGTGGACACCTTCGACCCCAAGCCGAAGCTCCAGGAATATCACGGCAAGACCATGCCGCTCGAAGGACTCAAGACCGAGCGCCCCACCGGTGCCGGACTCCGCACGCCCTTCAGCTTCCAGCGCTACGGCCAGTCCGGGCTCGAAGTCAGCGAACTCTTCCAGCACACCGCAAAGCATGCCGATGACCTATGCGTGATCCGCTCGATGACAGCGGACGTGCCGAACCACGAACCCTCGCTGATGCTGATGAACTGCGGCGATGGCCGCCTCCCGCGCCCCTCCATGGGCTCGTGGATCAGCTACGGCCTCGGCAGCGAGAACGAGAACCTTCCCGCCTACGTCTCCCTCTGCCCCGGCGGCATGCCGATCAAGCGCGCCGAGAACTGGCGCTCCGCCTTCCTCCCCGGAAATTTCCAGGGCACCTACCTCGACAGCTCGATCGAGCAAGTCGACAAGATGATCGAGAACCTGCGCAACCCCGGCGCGCGCGATTCCCGCCAGGCCCGCCAACTCGATTTCCTCCGCAATCTCAACGAACGCCACCTCGCGTCCCATGAACACGATCCGCAGCTCGAAGCCCGCATCCGCAGCTTCGAGCTGGCCTACCGCATGCAGAGCGAGGCCACCGATGCCTTCGATGTGACCAAGGAGCCGCAGCATGTCCGCGACATGTACGGCCCCGGTGCCTTCGCCCGCCAGTGCCTCATGACCCGCCGCCTCCTGGAGCGCGGCGTCCGCTACATCCAGCTCTGGCACGGCAATGGCCAGCCATGGGACAGCCACGATGACATCGAGGACCACCGCCGCCTCGCCAAGGAATGCGACCAGGGCATCGGCGCTCTCCTCACCGATCTCAAGATGCGCGGACTCCTCGATGAGACCCTCGTCCTCTGGGGCGGCGAATTCGGCCGAACCCCTGCCGTTGAGCTTCCCCAGGCCGGCTCGAATGCCGGCACCATGAAGGGACGCGACCACAACCACTTCGGCTTCACCGTCTGGATGGCCGGCGGCGGCGTGAAAGGCGGCCACGTCCACGGCGCCACCGACGAGTTCGGCTTCAAGGCCGTCGAGAAACCCGTCCACGTCCACGATCTTCACGCTACCATGTTGCACCTATTGGGCTTCGACCACGAGAAGCTCACCTACCGCTACTCCGGCCGCGACTTCCGCCTCACCGACGTGCATGGCAAGGTGGTGCGGGATATTATCGCATGATTCTCTTTTGAGGTCGAGGCTCGGTCTCGCTTGGACGGCAGGGAGGGACGGACAGACCGCCGTATTCATCTTTCTTGATCCAGTTTGTTCAAACCTCACTGTTGTTCGATTCCCGGCTACGAAATTTGGCAAACCTCTCGGCCCATCCGATGAATCCTCGCGTCTTAACTGCACTGGCGGCCGGGCTTGTGATCGTCTCCCTGCTGATGATTGCATCCCGCGGAGACAATGACCCTGCAAGCATCACCGAAGCCTACCGCGCACCTTCCAAAGCGTCAGACGGCAAGGAGCAAAACCGTTCCGACCGATCGGGAAAGCGCGAGCAAACGGGGGACGGGTCGCAGCGATACCAAGGTGAGTTTTCGCCGCTGCCGCCATTCGACCAAGAGAAACTCGAGAGCTTGGCGCGGGATCCGTCCAGGAATGTCCATCAGCTGAGGGATTTGATCCATCGGGCTGCGGCCGAGAGGGATACGCGCTTCCGCTATTTGCTAAACCAAACCGGACTCCGCGATGAGTCCGCCCTGGATCTTGCCCTCTCCGCTTACGACTACTCCGTAAATGGAAACGAGAAGGCATTGGACCATATTTTGGAGATCCATGCAAAACAGGACCCCGGAAGCGATTCCGATAGCGTCGTGACTCTTACCTATCTGGACGAATGGGATCGCACGGTCAATGCCTTCCATAGCCACTTCGCACAAGGCACCGACGGCGCAGGAGGAGACGCCCAAGGATCCTTTTGGAACAAGAGAAAGAGGTTGTTCCCCCACCAGTACCGGAAATTCCGAAGTGATGGCGGCGTGGAAATGCCGGAGGGCCCCGGAAGATAGTCGCCTGGGTCCAGCCGGCTCAATTCCGCCAGGTCAGCGCACCCTTCTTGAGTGCATAGACGTAGGCGAAGGCCAGCACGCCCGCGAAGCCCGCCATCGACACCAGTGGCACCGCATTGCCACCGGCCACCAAGTCCCGGAATTGCACCGCCCAAGGATACATGAACACGACCTCGATGTCGAAGATCACGAAGAGCATCGCCACCAGGTAGAACTTCACCGAGAAACGCGGCGCGCCCTCCCCGATCGGCAGCATCCCGCATTCGTAGGCGCTGTCCTTGATCTTGTTCGTGCGGGCGGACTTTCCGAGCAGCACGCTCAAGGTGAGGCTCACGGCGGCAAAGCCGATCGCGACCAGGATCTGCACGAAAACGGGAAGGAACTGCGAGGACATCCGCGCGAGGTCTTAGGAACTGAGGGACGGGATGGGGAGGAAAAAATCCGGCAGTTTTCCAAAAGAAAACCCGCGCCGGGGGCACCGGCGCGGGCTATTCCAAAAGGGGAGGCAAACGGACGCTTGCGGCGTCGCCTTGGCATCAATCTTCCTGCTGCTGCGCGAGGTATTCGCTCGACGCTTCATGGACACGCTTGGTGCCCTTGTATTCCTTGCCGATCTTTTCGACCAGACCGCGGGTCACCAGGTTCTGGAGCTTTTCGTAAGCACGCAGGCGAAGCATCTCCTCGCCGCCGCTCACTGCATTGCGGACCTTCAGGTTGTCGAACACTCGTTCGAACAGGTCGTTGAAGCCAAACACCTTGTCTTCCGCGAGGACGTTGCAGAGTTCATCCGTGACGTGATCAGGAAGCCGGCGTGAAAACCGGGTGCGTTTCGTGGTGGTTGCCATAGCGCGGCAATCATAGCAGCAAATTGCCCGATGCGCGACTCAAAAAGAGTCGTGCATTCAAAAAAATCCTTAAGATTTCTCAAGCAAAAAATTTTAAACAAACCAAGAGGCTCATGTCGTTATGTAGATTGTGACATGTTTGAAACGGGATTCTGCCGATTTGGTCTCTAGCGACCGTCGCGTAGAATACGATTTTCTTCGTCGAGGACGACCTTCTTTGCAAGGACGGGAGTTTCCGAAATGCCAAAAGCCATGATCGCGACCCGCTCGCCCTTCTTGATCCGGTGGGCGGCACCGCCGTTGATGATGATGTGGCCGGTGCCGGGCTTGCCAGGCTGCACGTAGGTCTCCAGGCGGTTGCCGGTGGTGATGGAGGCGACCAGCACCTTCTCACCCGGCCACAATCCCACGACTTCCATCAGGTCGGTCGGGATCTCGATGCTGCCTTCGTATTCGACGTCCGCGGCGGTGATCATCGCGCGATGGAGCTTGGATTTGAGCACCTGGTGGAACATGGCGGGCGGGAAGAAACCGGGCTGTCCTGCCACCGTCAAGCGGCAAGGAGACAAAATCCTCTATCCGTTAGCCCGAGCTCTCCGGTCTCGCCGGTAGCACGCAAAACGGCCCGGAGGTCATCCGGGCCGTTCAAGTCATGAAAAGGGAAATCGAGCGGAAAGGCTCAGATCAGACCGGCTTCCTTGAGGGTGGCGTGGGCACCGTTCTTGTTGATCGTCTTGATCGCCTTGGCGCTGAGGGTCAGGCGCACCCAGCGGTTCAACTCGGGGACCCAGATGCGCTTGGACTGGAGGTTCGGAGCGACCTTGCGCTTCACGACCTTCGTCACGTGCCGGCCGATACCGCCCTTTTTCTTGGCGAGACCGGAACGGTTGATTTTGCCGCCGGAACGGACTCGGCTTCCTCGGATGCTGCAGACTCGGGCCATGGTAGGAAAAGGGGTTGCTTGCGCGGGGCGGGGAGAATGGCCGGGTAGCCCCGGGCGTCAAGGCAAATTCTTCTGGGGAGACGCAAGACTTGAAGACGCAAGACTCAAGACGGGAAATTCGGGAC
>CAMLOZ010000409.1 GCA_946481625.1 uncultured Haloferula sp.
CGGTCACGGCTGGCCGGTGAAGGGTAACCTGTGGGACGCGACCAAGGAGAACTGGGGCTACGGAGGCCTGCCGCAGTCGCTCGACGAATGGAAGGGGCGCTACACCAAGTCGATCGCCGTGCTCAAGGGCCTGCGTCGCCAAGGCATCTCGGCAGGCGTTTACACCCAGACGACGGATGTCGAAGGCGAGATCAACGGCTTGCTGACTTACGACCGCGTGGAAAAGGTCCCGGCCTCCTGGCTGAAGCCGATCCACGACTCGCTGCTCTCCACTCCGGATGCGGCGGTTTACACCCCGATCGCGGCGACCTCCGAAGCGCAGGCCCAGACCTGGAAATTCACCGCCGAGAATCCCGGCAGCGGTTGGGAAGCGCCGGGCTTCGACGACAGGGGCTGGAAGGACGGCAAGGGCGGCTTCGGCACGCGCGACACGCCGAACACGAAGGTGGGCACCGAGTGGAGCACGCCTTCGATCTGGCTGCGCCGCGAGTTCAACGTGGCGTCCGCACCGAAAGGCAAGCCTGTGCTCCGGATCTACCACGACGAGGACGCCACCGTGTTCCTCAATGGCCGGGAGATCACCAGGCTGACGGGACACACCACCGGCTACGTGTTGATCGAACTGGACGAGAAGGCGGCCGGCGCGTTGAAAACCGGCGAGAACTTGCTGGCGATCGAGGTCAAGCAGACCCGTGGCGGGCAGTACATCGATGCCGGCATTGTGGACGAAACCATGGCAAAATAATGGTCGGGCGGCTCCCGGTCTTCCGCAGGAGCGGGCGTCGCGAGGGGCCCGCTTTTTTATGCCATGATCGGCTGAAAGATTGCAGCTTGTCGTGCCGGGGAAGATGCCTACCCTGCGCGGCTGTGAAACAGCCTCTCCCGCGTCGCGTCCATGCCACGCTCCGGTCCCGACTACTGGACGGAACGCTTTTGCCAGGGACCCGTCTCGACTACAAGCAACTGGCCCAGGAACTCGGGGTATCGACGACCCCGGTTCGCGAGGCCGTAACCCAACTGGCGAGCGAGGGATTCGTCGATCTGGTGCCGAGGCTCGGCGCGGTCGTCCGGTCCCTCAATCCGAACACCGCGGCGGAACTCTACGAGGTCCGCGAAGCGATCGAAACCTACGCGGCCCTGAAGGCGGCGGAGCGACTTTCGACCCGACATCTGGAGCTGCTCAAGCAGCACGTGGGAACGATGATGAGGGTCTTCGAGGAGTTCCGGCGATCCGGCAAGGAGAGCTTGGACACCGCGGAGCTGGACGAGTTCCTGGATGCCGATCTGTCGTTCCACAAGACCGTGCTGCTCGGATCGAGGAATCCGGCGCTGGCGCGGACGGTCGAGGAAAGCCAGGTGCAGACGCGGATCTTTTTCTCCGACCGGGGACTCCACGAGGAAACCCGGCTCTCACTGGCATGCCAGCAACACGGGGAAATCCTGGATGCGCTGGAAAAGAGGGACGGTGCCAAGGCCTCCGAGGCGATGCGCAAGCATATCCTGACCTCGCTGAAGCTGACGCTCGAGCACCTGGAGAATTCGGTCACGGTGTAGAATCACCCGCCCCGCAGTTGCCCCATGGCCAGCCACTCTTCCTTCCGGCCATGAGAGGCTTCCTCCTGTCACCCGTCGTCGCGGTCGGCATGATCCCCCGCGGGCAGCGCCTCACCCTCCTCCGCCTTCAGGAAGGCCCCCTGCTCCTCATTTCCTTCACCAATCCCGACCGGAGGAAATCCCGTGAAGGCGGGATGAGATTCCAGCGCGCGGACGGCACGACTTTTACCGGCCACGGGATGTTTGCGGCCATCTCCGAAGATGAAGGAAAGACATGGCCCGTGCGGAAGCTGGTCACGCCGGGGGCGGGCGAGTTCGACGGCGGTGCCTGGACGAGACGATTCATCGCGAGCCCCGACAATGAGGAGCACGCCGGCTATCTGGCGTCCACGCAATCGCCCGACGGCACGATCCAGCTGCTCTCCAGCGCCCTGCACTACCGGTTCAACCTCGCGTGGATCCGGGAAGCTGCGAAGAACCCCTGAAGGGAAGGATTCCTTCGCGCGCTCGAATAATTGAGAGGTCCGGTCCGTATGAGCGCCATGCCGGAGGTACCGCTCGAAGTCATCGCCGCCGGAATCAACGTGGTGGATGTCCTTGCCCGTCCGCCCGACGAAGTCGTGCCGGGCGGGAAATACGCGACCGATGAGCTCGAGGTGCAGGGCGGCGGGCCGGCATCCACGGCGGCCTGCGTGACCGCGGCATTCGGGCACCGCAGCGCGTTCGTGGCGCGCTTGGGAAGCGACTCGATCAGCCAGCTCTCGCGGGTCCAGTTGCGGGAGGCGGGCATTTCCGAGGACTTCCTGATCGAATCAGCGGGAGAAAGGGCGGGCATTTCCGTGGTGCAGATCGACCGGACCAGCGGCGAGCGGACGATCTGCTATAGTCTCAGGAACTACGGCTGGCTGCGCGAGGGCGATGTGCCCCGCGAGGCCATTGCCCGGGCGCGCTTGATCTTCGTGGACGGCTATGACCCGGCCGGTGCCTTGGCCATGCTCCGCGCCGCGCAAGGCACCGGTTGCCGCAGCATCATCGACCTCGAGCATGGCGACACCGACTTCCTGCACGAATGCATCGGGCTGGCGACCGATGTGATCCTGCCGTTGCACACCGCCCGTGCGGTCACGGGCAAGCACTCGCCTGAAGAGGTTCTGCAAGGAATGACATTGCTCGGCGAGGGGCAGATGGTGGTGACCGATGGCGAGCGGGGAAGCTGGGCGATGACGGCCGGCGGTGTGATTCACCAACCGATCTTCCCCGTCGTAACGCTGGACACGAACGGCTGTGGCGATGCTTTCCATGGCGGGTATGGCGTGGGCTTGTTGAACGGCTGGCCCTTGGAGTTGCGGATGGAGTTCGGTGCCTGGGTGGCGTCCCGCATCGCGATGAAGCTTGGCGGTAGGGCGGGAATCCCCGACAGAAGGACCGCGTTGGCCCACCGGCAACACTTCTCCCCTGCCCTGTGGGCCGCGGTAACGAAATGGGAATGATGAGATGAAAGCACGACTGTTGGAGAAGCTGGATGCGATCCGCCGCGGAACCGATCCGCGGGCCTTCATTCTGGCCGATGCGAAGGACGCGGACATGGCCTGGGGCGTCCCGTCTCCGGGCACGCCTTTTCCGGCGGGGCCGAAACGTTGGAAGTCGATGCCCGAGTTCCGGCAGGACATCCGCGAGGTGGTGGCGGATGGCGTGATCGATATCCTGCTCGCCTCGGTCTCGCAGATGAGTCAACTCGGCCATCGCGAAGGGATCTTCAAGGACAGCGAGGTGACGCCGGCGATCCGCGCGAACGACACCACGGACATCTGGTGCGGAAGGGGCGCCAGCTATCGGGAGGCAGCCTCGCGTCCCTTCTCAAGCTGCCATCTGGAAGAAGCGATGTATGGCACGATGTTTCCCGGCGGGGGCGCGCTACCCGCCGTGGATCTGGGGCTGTATTCGATCACCTTCAACAACGACCTCGAGGCGGACCGGGAAAGCCTCGCCGCCTTCAAAGGTTTCCGGACGGAAGCACAGCGTCGCGGTTTCCACTACTTCCTCGAAGTATTCGCACCGAATCTCGAGGGCCGCGTGTCGGCCGCGGACCTGCCGCACTTCATCAACGACCAGATCTGCCGGACCTTGGCGGGCGTCTCGGTTGGAAACTGGCCGGTGTTCCTCAAGATCCCCTTCCTTTCGCCGGAAGCGATGGAAGATCTGGCCGCCTATGATCCCGGGAATCTGATCGTGGGGATTCTGGGTGGGAGTGCAGGCACGACCTACGATGCCTTCAAGCTGCTGGCGGAGGCGCAGAAGCATGGCGCGCGGGTCGCGCTCTTCGGGCGCAAGATCAAGGACGCGGAGCACCCGGTGGAGTTCATCCGGCACCTGCGGCGGATCACCGATGGCGATCTCTCCCCGGAGGAGGCGGTCATGTCCTACCACGGGGTTTTGCAAAGCCACGGACTCGAGCCGAAGCGGACTCTTTCGGACGACATGAAACTCACCGCGACGGAACTCAGTTACGCGCGTTGATTGGCAAACAAAAGGGCCGCGCCGGAGATGCCGGGCGACCCTGAAGATGGCTAGTCGGGAGCGGCCGTCAGTCGAGCGGCTTGACGCGGATGTTCTTGTAGTACACCGTACTGCCGGGGTCATGGCCCTGCAGG
>CAMLOZ010000410.1 GCA_946481625.1 uncultured Haloferula sp.
GAGGTCACGGGCTCGCTGGAGGAATCCGGGCCGGAAGCTCAATCCGGTGGCGTTGAAGGAAGACGGCAGCGGGGCCGGCAGCCACTTGTCGGCGCTCTTCACCAGCCCCACCGCGTGGATCTGCACCGTGGTCGCATCGAAGTCTGTGATCTGCGATACCAGCACGGCCGCAAGGTCGCCATCCTGCTTGTCCGCCACGACTTTCAGGTCCTCGGGCCGCAGGCTCTTGCGGAGCTGGCCGAGGCGCGAGCGGATGCTTTGGATATCTTCCTCGCTTGCCTCGGGCGAGAGCGCCGAGTGCTCTGCCGGTTTCTCCTCGGCCTTGCCCTCCGCGACCTCGCGCAGCCACAGCACCGCCGCTTCCGACGGACTCTGGGCTGCCGGAGCGATGCCGCCCGTCGCGAGCAGCAGGGCGATGACCGCGGGAGATTTCATGGGCTACAGGCTCTGGTGGAAGCGGTCGGATGCCGCCAGCGACAGCACGAAACCGCTCAGAAGATCGATGGTCCGGGCGATATCGTCCAGATGCGCCGTTTCCACCACCGAGTGCATGCAGCGCAGCGGCAGCGAAACGAGGGCGCTCGGCACGCCTTCGCGCTGATGGAAAATCTTGTCGGTATCGGTGCCGGTGAAGCGGCTGCTGGCTTCGTGCTGGACCGGGATCTTTCCCTTGGTGGCGGTGTCGATCAGGCGCTTCACGACCATCGGGTGATTCGCGGTGCCGTGGCTGATGGTCGGGCCGCCGCCGAGCTTCACGCTGCCGAACTTGGAATTGTCGATGCCCGGTGTGTCCGTGGCGTGGGTCACATCCAGGCAGATGCAGACGTCCGGATTGAGGCGATAGGTCGCCATCATCGCACCGTTTCCTCCGATCTCCTCCTGCACCATGTTCGCGCAGATCAAGGTGAAAGCGGGCTTTTTCTTGCTCTTCGCGATGCGCTTCATCACCTGGGCGATGATGTAGCCGCCGATGCGGTTGTCGATCGCCCGGCCGACGAGGCGCTTGTGGGCGAGTTCCATCGGGCCATCCTCATACACGGCCGGGTGGCCGACGCGCAGGCCCATGGCGGTGACTTCCTTGGCATTCGAGGCACCGACATCGACCCAGAGCTCGTGGACCTGCGGTGCCTTTTCATCGCCCGGGGTGTCGCGGCGGAGGTGGATCGCGGTATTGCCGATGATCCCGCGCACGGGCCCCTTGTCGCCTTGGAAGACCAGACGGCGTCCGCGGGCGGTGGCGGTGTCGCTGCCGCCGATGCGGTCGATGCGGATGAAACCGTCCTGCTGGATGGTCTTGATCATGAATCCGATCTCATCCGCGTGGGCGGTGAGCATCACCGTGCGGGGCGACTTGCCCTGGAGGGTGGTCCAGGTGGAGCCGTAGGCATCGCAGGCGACCTCCGCGGCGATCGGTTTCAGGTAATCGGCCCAGACGCGCTGACCGGGCATCTCGAAGCCGGTGGGGCTGGGGGTTTGCAGCAGCTTGAAAAGGAACTCCCGGTCGTCGTGCGTCATCCGCCGCATTCAAGCAGGCCCGGTGCCGAGGGCAATGGGGGAGTGAGGGGGCCTGCTCTTAGAACCCCAGGAAATTCTCCAGGATCCGCTTGCCGTCCTGCGTCAGGATCGATTCGGGGTGGAACTGGACGCCATGGACGGGGTGCTGCTTGTGCTTCAGGCCCATGATTTCGCCCTCGGCGGTCCAAGCGGTGATCTCCAGGCAATCCGGGAGGGTCTCGCGCTTCACGATGAGGGAATGGTAGCGGGTCGCCTCGAAGGGACTCGGCAATCCTGCGAAGACGCTCTTGCCCTCGTGGAGGATCGGCGAGGTCTTGCCGTGCATGAGGCGGTCGGCGCGGACGACATGGCCGCCGTACACCTGGCCGATGGACTGGTGGCCGAGGCAGACGCCGAGGATCGGGGTGGTAGCCCCCATCTTTTCGATGAGTTCGCAGGAAATCCCCGCTTCGTTCGGCGTGCAGGGGCCGGGCGAGATGCAGATGCGTTCCGGCTTGAGGGCCTTCACGTCTTCCACCGTCAGCGCGTCGTTGCGCACGATCTTCATCTCCGCGCCAAGCTCGCCGAAGTACTGGACGAGGTTGTAGGTGAAGGAGTCGTAGTTATCGATGATGAGAAGCATGGGAGCGGAAGTTCCAAGTGAGAAGTTCCAAATGCCAATGAAGGCCTTCAGTCGGAGAGGGTTTTGGCGAGGGCGATGGCGCGGAGGAGGGCCTTGGCCTTGTTCACGGTCTCATTGTATTCGTAGGTCGGATCCGAGTCCGCGACGACGCCGGCACCGGCTTGCACGTAGGCCTTGCCGTCCTTGAGGAGACAGGTCCGCAGGGTGATGCAGGAGTCGTGGCTGCCATCGAAGCCGAAGTAGCCAACCGCGCCGGCGTAGGCTCCGCGCTTGCTTTTCTCCAGCTCGTTGATGACCTGCATGGCGCGGATCTTGGGGGCACCGCTGACGGTTCCCGCGGGGAAGGTGGCGCGCAGCACGTCGTAGGAGCTGTGGCTGGCGTCGAGGGTGCCGGTCACGTTCGAGACGATGTGCATCACGTGGCTGTAGCGCTCGATGATCATGAAGTCGTCGACCTTCACGCTGCCGTGTTCGGCGATGCGGCCGACGTCGTTGCGGGCGAGATCGACGAGCATGAGGTGCTCGGCGCGTTCCTTCGGATCGGCCAGTAGCTCGGCGGCGAGGGCGTCGTCCTCCTCCGGTGTCTTGCCTCTCCAGCGGGTGCCGGCGATCGGGCGAATGTCGATGCGACCGCCGATGGCGCGGACGTGGACTTCCGGCGAGGACCCCACGAGCGCGAAGTCGCCCAGTTCGAGGATGAACATGTAGGGCGAGGGGTTCACGTGGCGCAGCGCGCGGTAGAGATCCACCGGCGAGCGGTGGAAATCGGCGGCGAAGCGCTGGCTGGGCACGAATTGGAACACGTCGCCGGCGGCGATGTATTCCTTCCCGCGGCGGACCATGTCCTCGTATTCCGCTTGGGTCGTATTGCTTTCCGCTTTCTCGGGTTCGACCGGTGCGAGGCCGTTGAGGGCCGGCACGTGGAGCGGGCGGTTGAGCATCTCGACCAGCGCGGCGACCTTGGAACGGGCGGCGGCGTAGGCTTCCTGAAGCGTGGCGTGATCGCCGGTGAAGGCATTCGCGATGATCTGCAGGCGGCGCAGGCGCTGGTCGAAGACGATCAGCGTGTCCGCGAGCAGGAAGACGGCGTCCGGGATGCCGAGTTCGTCCTTCGGCGCGGCCGGGACGGTGGGCTCGAACTGGCGGACGGCATCGTAGGAAAGGTAGCCGACCAGGCCGCCGCAGAAGGGCGGGAGGTTGCCGTGGAGCACGGGCTTGTAGCCGCCCATGTGGCGCTGCAGCGCGGCGAGCACGTCGTCCTCGACCGTCACGTGCTCGACGTGCGAGCCTTCCTTGATGGCGAGGTCCTTGCCGCGGGCCTCGATGACGCGGCGGGGGCCGCTGCCGATGATCGACCATCGTCCGCTCTTGTCGGTGCTTTCAGCGCTCTCGAGCAGGAAGGAATGACGCGCGTCGCGCACCTTGAGGTACGCCGACAGCGGCGTCTCGAAGTCCGCGGCGAGCTGCGTGTACACGGGGATGACATTGCCCTGTGCGGCCAGCTTGGCGAAATCTTCGAACGACGGTTCGACCGGAATGGGATTCACAACGCGCGGGAGCATGCCCGCGAAGCGTCCGCGCGCAAGCCCTCACAAGGCCCTAAGCTCCAAATACGCCTCGATCTCCTCCGCCGGGTTGTGGGCGCGCATCAGGGATTCGCCGATCAGGACGGCATTGGCACCGGCGTCGAGGGCGCGCTGGACGTCTTCCACGGTGCGCAGCCCGGATTCGGAGACGAGGATCACGTCGTCCGAGACCTCGTCGGCGAGTTCCTCGGTGGTGGCGAGGTCGATCTCGAAGGTCTTGAGATTGCGGTTGTTGATGCCGATGAGGTCGGCGCCGAGCTCGATGGCGCGCTCCATTTCGGGGAGATTGTGGACCTCGACGAGCACGTCGAGCTGGAGGTCCTTGGCCTCGCCGTAGAGGCGCTTGAGGGTGTCGTCGTCGAGGGCGGCGACGATCAGCAGGATGGCGTCCGCGCCAGCGACGACGGCCTCGTGGATCTGCACCGGGTGGATGGTGAAGTCCTTGCGGAGCAGGGGGGCATCGGAGAATTCGGAGA
>CAMLOZ010000411.1 GCA_946481625.1 uncultured Haloferula sp.
GTTGGGGCGGGTTATGAGGGAAGCGGAAACGGGGGTGATGAGGAACTTACCCAGCCGGACGTCTCGGAGAGAAGTCCCTACCTTGTTGAGGCCGGGCGGGGGGAGAGACACGCGGGGTCGCCTCCGCGTTCTCACGAACGCGCCTGCGGTGAGAGGGCCGCGACAGGGGTGGGGCTTGTGGCCGTGAGCTTCCGACGGTCATAGACCGCCGCTACATTGTTAGAGGCCGGGACCGCTGCGGCGGAAAAAAAGAAAGCCACTTCGTGCTGAAGTGGCTTTCGGAAAGTGGCAACCCGTAGGGGAATCGAACCCCTATTGCCAGAATGAAAATCTGGAGTCCTAACCGTTAGACGAACGGGTCTTGCTATTGTTGCCGCGAGCGGCGGGCGGAAAACTAGCCATCCGGTCCCCCTTGGCAAGGAAAAAGCGGCATCAAATATTCGCGTGTCGCATTCATACCATCGGTACCATGCAAGGATGCTGCCCCGCTTGCGGCTTGCCAGAGGGCTTCGGCCCCCTACCCTGCCCGCCCTGTCCGACAACCCCGAACGCCAAATGAATACCGCTATTCTCTCCCAAGCCGCCACCCAGGCCCGTGGTCTCGCCATGGACGCCGTGCACGCCTGCAATTCCGGACACCTCGGCCTGCCGCTCGGCTGCGCGGAAATCGGCGCAGTGCTTTTCGGCGGCGGCGGGCTGCGCTACTATGCGGACGCGCCGAAGTGGCTGAACCGCGACCGCTTCATCCTTTCCGCCGGTCACGGCTCGATGTTCCTCTATAGCTGGCTGCACCTCTCCGGCTACGCGCTGCCGCTGGACGAGTTGAAGCGCTTCCGCCAGCTCGGCTCCCATACCCCGGGTCATCCGGAATCCTTCGAGACCGCGGGCGTGGAAGCCACGACCGGTCCGCTGGGCCAAGGCGTGGGCAACGCGGTGGGCTACGCCCTCTCCGCGAAGCGCGCGGCGGCGAAGTTCAACACCGCGGATCACGTGATCTTCGACCAGCATGTCTTCGCGCTGATGGGCGACGGCTGCTTGCAGGAAGGCGTGGCCAAGGAGGCGATCGCTTTCGCCGGCCATGTCGGTCTCGATAACCTGGTCCTGATCTACGACTCCAACGACGTCACGCTGGACGCGATGGCGGAGAAGACCCAGGGCGAAGACGCCGAGGCGTACTTCAAGTCCCAGCAGTGGGATGCCGTGACGATCGACGGACACGACTTCGCCGCGATCTCCGGTGCGATCTCGAAGGCCAAGGCTGACAAGAACGGCCGCCCGAAGGTGATCATCGCGAAGACGCTGATCGGCAAGGGCATCCCGCAGGTGGCCGGCACGGCCTCCGCGCACGGCGAAGGCGGTGCCAAGTTCATCGATGAGGCCCGCGCCAACCTGGGCCTGCCGACCGACGAGCACTTCTACGTCTCGACCGACGTGTATGCGCACTTCGCGAGCGTGAAGGCGGAGTCGAAGAAGACCTTCGATGCCTGGCAGGAGACCTACAATGCCTGGGCTGCCGCGAACCCGGAACTGGCCGCCGAGCTGAATGCCGGCGTGGCCAAGAGCGTGCCGAGCGATCTCTCCGACCAGATCCCGGCCTTCGCCGCGGATTACAAGGACGCGACCCGCGGCGCGGGTGGCGTGGTGGTGCAGGCGGTGGCGAAGGCCGTGCCGCAGTTCATCACCGGTTCGGCCGACCTCTACGGCTCCACCAAGAACTACATCAAGGACGGCGGCGACTTCTCCGCGAAGAACCCGGGCGGCCGGAACATCTGGTTCGGCATTCGCGAGCACGCGATGGGTGCCATCTGCAACGGCATCGCCTACGACGGGATCTTCCGCGCAAGCGGTGCGACCTTCCTGGTCTTCGCCGACTACGTGCGCCCCTCGATCCGCCTCGCCGCGCTGTCGAAGCTTCCGGTGACCTACATCTTCACGCACGACTCCGTAGGCGTGGGTGAAGACGGCCCGACCCACCAGCCGGTGGAAACCGTCAGCGGCCTGCGCGTCATCCCGAACCTCGATGTGATCCGCCCCGCGGATGCGGAGGAGACGGCGGGTGCTTTCGTGGCCTCGATGCTGCGCACCGACGGCCCGACGCTCCTGAGCCTGACCCGCCAGGCGGTGCCGCTGATGAACGAGCTGTCCGTGGAAGAGCGCCGCGATGGCGTGCTGCGCGGCGCCTACGTCGCGAAGAAGGAAACCGGCGACCTGAAGCTGATCCTCATGGCCAGCGGTTCGGAGCTGCAGCATTGCATCGCCGCCGCCGGGGAACTCGGGGAAGGCGTGCGCGTCGTCTCCGTGCCCTGCTTCGAGCGTTTCGACCGCCAGGGCTCCGACTACAAGGAAAGCGTGCTGCCGGCCGCCTGCACGAAGCGCATCGCCATCGAGGCGGGTGTTTCCGGCCTCTGGTGGAAGTACGTCGGCCTCGGCGGCAAGGTCCTTGGCATCGACCGCTTCGGTCTCAGCGCCCCCGGCAACACCGTGATGAAGGAACTTGGCATGACCAAGGAACACGTCGTCGCCGCGGCAAAGGCGCTCTAACAGGGCTGTTGGATTTTTCAGGGCGCGCTCTCCGCGAGGGGAGCGCGCTTTTTTTGTCCGGGTCTTGGGAACAGGAGGGAAGGGAGTTAACGGAGGAAGAACGAGGTGCTGGAGTTTTTCTTTGTCTCCCTTCCCTCCCTTTCCTCCTGTGCGGGAGATCGCGCGGTTGAGGCCGGATCGCCTGACGGTCGGGATACGGTTTTCTTCTAGACAGGAGGCGGATCGTTAGGCTGATTAAACGTCGAATCTAGCGATGCTGCCCGTACGAAGTTCGCCGCCCTTGGCAGCAAAACCCCTCCTCATCCGTGCTTGCGGAGCGGGAGCGGTAAACCCAAACCATGGTCTGAAATCCCTGCCTTCGAAAAAGCGACCTTTCCGGATCCGGTCCGCCCCCGATTCCCTCTCATGACGATTCCGTTTTCCGTGATCACGAAGACCCAAACGCGCTCGAAACAATGAAATCCCGACTCCTTTATCTCGCCTTCCTCGTGCTGGCCTTGGCCGGCTCCGTCCGTGCTGAAGACGCGAAGCAGAAATTCACCTACGTCATCGTCCACGGTGCCACCGCCGGTGGCTGGGAATGGAAGAAGACGGGCAAGTTCCTTTCCGACGACGGCCACGAGGTCTATCGTGCCACGCTCACCGGCCTCGGCGAGCGCATGCACTTAAACAGCCCCGACATCGATCTCCAGACCCACATCAACGACGTGGTGAACCTGATCCTCTTCGAGGATCTGGACGACATCGTGCTCACCGGCCACAGCTACGGCGGCATGGTGATCACCGGTGTCATGGATCGCGTGCCGGATCGTATCCGTCATGTCATCTTCCTCGATGCCGCGGTCCCCGATGACGGCATGTCGATCTGGGACCTCTTCGGCGGAAAGGGGCCGCAGGATCCCTCGCGCTTCGCGGACGGCTTCATGCAGGTGTCCTGGGTGACGCCCGACACCAAACCGCCACACAACGTGAAGCAGTCGATCAAGTGCTTCAACCAACCGGTGTCCTACAAGAACCCCGCCGCCAAGGCGCTGCCCGTGACCTACGTCGCCTTCGTGCCGAAGGACAAGTCGGCGGAGGAACGCGCCAAAACCGACAAGAGCTGGCAGCGCGCGGTCTCACGCGGCTGGACGATCCGCACCTTTCCCGGCGGACACGTCGCCCAACAAGAGGATCCCCGCGGTGTCGCGACGCTCATGGAAGAAGCGGTGGGCGACAAAAACAAGCCGACCGCCGCCGCAGGTCCGTGACCCCGTGCCGTCCCCATGGTTGGACGTCCCTCCCAACCGGGAAGTGACTTCCGCTTCCTGCGCCCGCGGGATGCGAGAAGGTCGAACCGAGCGGCCAATTGCCCCAAGGCGATCAAGGTCGAGTCCGCAAGACCTCGATCGACCGTCACCGGCCTTTGAGCCTTCTTCGAGGAAAAGAAACTGGCGCGCACGCGGGCCGCTGGTGGAACTTGCATGACTCGGGCGTCGTTGGCATCGCCCCGATGGCGGATTTGCGTTGTGTCTCGCGCCGGGGTACCCGAACAAGCCGCGCCCTGATGTTTTCCCAGTTCTTCCAGAAGAAGCGCGGCACGTGGAGGGATGACGCCCTCGCCGGTCTCACCACCGCGCTGGCGCTTGTGCCGGGGTCGATCGCGTTCGC
>CAMLOZ010000412.1 GCA_946481625.1 uncultured Haloferula sp.
AGCGACCGATGGCGAGCCGGACCTTTCCCCACGAAAAAATGAAACGGTCCGGTGCTTGCGCACCGGACCGTTTGGCACCCGTTGGAAGGTGACCTTTGGCGGGCGGACCCGCCGCCGGTCACAGAAGTTCGTTGAGGATGTTCTCCATCAGTTCCTGGCGGCCGGAGCCGATCACCGGCTCGGGATTGCGGAGCACCCAGTCGGTAAGCTGGTCGAAGTCCATCGAGCCGCTCTCGATCTGTTGGCCGATGCCGCTGTCCCAGCTCGAGTAGCGGGACTTCACGAACTCGGCGATCCGGCCGTCCGCCCGGACGGCGGCGGCGACCTTGAGTCCGCGGGCGAAGGCGTCCATCCCGCCGATGTGGGCGTGGAAGAGATCGACCGGTTCGTGCGACTCGCGACGGCGCTTGGCGTCGAAGTTCAGGCCGCCGGTGGTGAAGCCGCCCATTTCGAGCACCTTTAGCATCACCTTGGTGGTGCCGTAGAGGTCGCTGGGGAATTGGTCGGTATCCCAGCCGAGCAGGGTGTCACCCTGGTTCGCATCGATCGAGCCGAGCGCGTTCGCACCGATCGCCACGGTGAGCTCGTGCTCCATCGTGTGGCCGGCGAGCGTGGCGTGGTTGGTCTCGATGTTCAGCTTGAAGTGGTCGAGCAGGTTATACTCCCGCAGGAAGTTCAGGCAGGCCGCCGAATCCGAGTCATACTGGTGGGTGGAGGGTTCGCGCGGCTTGGGCTCGATGTAGAACTGGCCGGTGTAGCCGATCTTCTTCGCGTAAGCCACGGCCATGTGCAGGAGCGCGGCGAGGTGGTCGAGCTCGCGCTTCATGTCCGTGTTCAGCAGGGTGGCGTAGCCTTCGCGGCCACCCCAGAAGGTGTAACCCTCGCCGCCGAGGGCGTGGGTGGCGTCCATCGCCGCCTTCACCTGGGCTGCGGCATAGGCGAAGACGCGCGCGTCCGGCGAGGTTCCGCCCCCTTGCGAGTAGCGGGGATGGGAGAAGAGACAGGCCGTGCCCCAGAGCAGCTTCTTGCCCGTGGCCTTCTGCAGGTCGCCGAGGTGCGCCACCACTTCGTTCAGCGCCGCGGTGGACTTGGCGAAGTCGTTCAATTCCGGCGCGATGTCCCGGTCATGGAAGCAGTAGTAGTCGATGTCGATCTTGTCGAGGAACTCGAAGAACACGTCGGCGCGCTTCTTCGCATTGTCCACCGAGTCCGAGTGATCATCCCACGGCGTGACGGCCGTGCCGCCGCCGAAGGGATCGGCCAAAGCGTTCCGCATGACGTGCCAGTAGGCGGCACCGAAGCGGAAATGTTCGCGCATGGTTTTCCCTTCGATCACCTCGTCGGGATTGTAATGCTTGAACGCGAATGGATTCTTGGATTTCGGGCCTTCGAAGACGACCTTGGGAATGTCCGGGAAGTAAGCCATGGGTGAATCCGCAATACGGTTTCAGTCCCCGCGAGTCCATCACTGAATTGTGTATGATTACGTAATTTCTGTCGCCTGAATCCGAATCGGGCCAAGGGAGCCTGCAACTTTGTCCATCGAAGGGCTGCTAAACCCCCGGCTGAATTGTGACGTAAGCGTCACCCGCCGTCGAACTCAGGACGGCTCTGCCCCCCTTGCAAAAACCCACCCGATGCGACCGATTCTTGCGCTGCTGCTGCTTTTTATAGCAAATTCCCCGGCCGCGAAGGCTGCTCCCGAGATCTCCGAATTCTGCGCCAGCAACCAGAATGGACTTGAGGACGAGGACGACGATCGCCCGGACTGGGTGGAAATCCACAATCCTGACGCGACCCCGGTTGACCTGACGAACTGGTATCTCACCGACAGCGCGTCCACCAAAACCAAGTGGCGTTTTCCAACCGTCACGATCCCGGCGGGCGGCTATCTGGTGGTTTTCGCGTCCGGGAAAGACCGGCGGGTGCCAGGCCAACCCCTGCACACGAATTTCTCCCTCAGCGCGGACGGAGAATATCTGGGTTTGGTACGCCCGAATGGCAGCACCGTCGTGTCGCAATTCAATCCTTCTTACCCGGCACAATTCGCGGACTTGTCCTACGGACAACCATCGAACCTGGTCTCCACCACCTTTTTCGCGGAGAATGCCGCAGCGGAGTGGACTATCCCGACCTCCGCCTCCGATCCGGCATCCACTTGGCGCGACATCGCATTCACCCCCTCCGGTTGGACCAGCACCGCAATGGGGGTGGGTTACGATCGCAACACCTCGGGAGTCGACTACACGCCGCAGATCGGGCCAGGTGCCAATACGGACACGGCGATGACCGCCTCCGGCAATCCCTCCTGCTACCTGCGGGTGCCATTCACCGTGCCGGCTGGAACCCAGACGCTCAGCCTCAAATTGAGGGTCAAATACGACGACGGCTTCATCGCCTGGTTGAACGGCCAGCCTCTCCAATCCGGCGGGACCCAGGTCCGGAGAAACTTTCCGGCCTCTCCTGCCTGGAATAGTCCGGCCACCGGTCAGCGGGTGGACTCGGACGGAGCGGTCTTCCAAGATATTGATGTTACCGAGAGCGCCGGTCTTCTGGTCGATGGGCAAAACGTCCTGGCGATCCAAGCCTCCAACTATAACGTGAACACGACGGATTTCCTGATCCGTCCCGAATTGCGCGGAGAGATAATCGCGTCCGGGACACCTCCGCCTCCCGGGTATTTTTCCACGCCCACTCCTGGAAGCAGGAATGCGGGGATCGACGGTATGATCATCCCGCAGGAGGTTGCTTTCTCGCGAGCCTCCGGCACTTTCACCGGCAACTTCAACCTGACCTTGGGAGGAGCGATCTCCGGGCAGCAGATCCGTTACACGACGGATGGCAGCATGCCCTTGGCAAGCTCTCCGCTGTACAGCGGTCCGATCAACGTGACCACGAGCACCGTGGTGCGTGCCCGGATCATGTCCACGTCCACAGGGGCGCTGGGGTTCATCGGAGCCCGGCACTATGAGTTCTTGAACGGCAGCGTCTCGAACTACAATTCCACCGGCCAGGCGTTCAGGTCCTGCCTGCCGATCGTGGTGCTGAACAACCGGGGCGGTGGGGAAATCGGCGATACCAAGGAGAACGTCCGCATCCAGATCTACGACCGCGATGCCAGCGGTTTCGCCTCTCTCTCTCCCACTTCGGTGCCGGCCCGAACCTTGAACGCCTCGGTTAACCTCCGGGGCCGCAGCTCGGCGGGGTTCCCGAAGAAGTCCTACGGGATCGAGATCCAGGACGAATACGGGGCCGGGAAGGACGAGGAACTCCTCGGCATGCCGGCCGGTGAGGACTGGGCGCTCGTTTCCTGTTGGAGCTATGACCGGGCGTTCTCGCGCAATGCCTGGATCTACGAGATGAGCCGTCAGGCCGGACGCTGGTCGCCCCGTACCCGCCTTGTGGAAGTTTTCTTCAATCAGAACGGCAGCCAGGGCGATGCCGCGGGCTACGGGCTCAGCTACACCAGCAACAACTACAATGACCACCGGGGCGTTTATCTCCTGGTGGAGACGATCCGTCGCGGCAGCGACCGCGTGGACGTGGCGGACATGGAGCCTTCCGAGACCACCTTCCCGGGAGTGAGCGGCGGCTTCATCTTCAAGGTCGATCCGCCGGAAGGCGATGAATTCTCCTGGCGCACCCAGCGCAACAACCCGCCCACCGGCACGGGAGGGGACAATCTGGTCATCCACCGCCCGAAGCTGGCGGATCTCGCTACGCAGCAATCGGCCTACCTGGTGAACTACTTCCAAGCCTTCGAGAATTCCCTGTATACCGAGGCACTGGGAGGGTTTCCGACCCGCAACTACCGGAACTACATCAACTCCGAAGCTTGGGCGGATCACAATATCTTCTGCATGGTGGCGAAGAACGTCGATGCCCTTCGGCTCAGCGCCTACTATCACAAGGACCGCGCCGGGAAGATGGAGGCCGGGGCATTGTGGGACTTCGACCGGTCCGTGAACTCGACCGACAGCCGGGACGATGATCCGGGCACTTGGACCGGAACCGGCGATGCCACGAACTATTTCACCTTCGCCTGGTGGGACCGTCTCTTCCAAGACCTGGAATTCCGCCAGACGTATGTGGACCGCTGGCAGAGGCTGCGCAAGGGACCGCTCGCGACAGCCAACGTGAATTCCGTTCTCGATAGCTATCGGGCCGAGTTCCGACCG
>CAMLOZ010000413.1 GCA_946481625.1 uncultured Haloferula sp.
GTTCGCACCGATGTCCATCCCCACCTTGCCGAACCAGATGTTGTTCGAGGAAGCAAGGGCCTGCACCACATTGATCGATCCCGCCGCCTTCTTGTTGTGGTTGTGGAAGGTGTGGTTGCCCAGCGTGATCGCACCGGGACAATCCACGGTGGTGTCCTCGTCGATCTTCCCGCTGTTCAGGGCGGTGAGGGCGACGAAAGGCTTGAAGCAGGAACCCGGCGGATACTTCGACTGGAAGGCGCGGCCGAAAAGCGGGGCGGACGGATCTTCCTCGAGCGCTTTTTGTTCGGCGTCCGAGATACCGGGGATCCAGGAATTGAGGTCGAAGGAGGGACGCGAGGCCATTACAAGCACTTCGCCGGTATTCACGTCGATCAGCACGAAGGCCCCGCGCTTCGACTTCTGGCGGAGCACCTTCTCGGCGTGCTCCTGCCACTTCATGTTGAGCGTCGTGACGACAGTGCCGCCGGGACGCGGCCGCCGCGGCTGCTCTTCGGGGAATTTGCGGCCGTGCTCGTCATAGAGGAGCTTCTTCGTCCCCGGCTGGCCGGTCAGTTCCCGGTTGTAGATCTTCTCGAGACCGGCGCGTCCCTCGGTCTCCTCCCACATGGGTTCGTTGAAATTGATGGGACCGGTCGGGAGTTTTCCCACGCTGCCGGTATAGCCGATGATGTGCGCGGCCAGATCGTTACCGGGATAGTAGCGCTGATAAACCGGATGGAGGATCAGGCCCTTGCTCAGCGAGGGCTCGATCTTCTTCTTCTCGCTCGCGCCGAGATGGCTGGAAATCAGCAAGGGCAGCCAGCGCCGCTCGCGATAGTGGTTCCAGAGTTCGTCGTCGGTCGGCTCCTTGAGGTTCTTGACCAGGAGCTTTGCCTTCTCCAGCCGCGCCCGCCCCCAATCGATCACGAATTGCCGGTCGGCCTTCTCGAACTGCTCGTATTGCAGGCCGAGCTGCCAAGCCAGGCGGTTCTGGGCCAAGGGGAGACCGTTCCGGTCGAGGATCAGCCCGCGCGGCGCCGGGATCGCCAAGGTGATCGTCCGGGCATCCTTGCGGTTGGTGATCGACGCGTCGTTCGCCGACCCGCCCACCGGCTTGTCCGGCAAGGCCGCAATCTCCTGCGCGGATGCACTGGTAGCCGCGAGGGCTCCGAGAAATAGATGGGCGAAGGAACGTCTCACGGGCCGGATTCGCCGGAATCTAGGCCTCTTCCCCTTCGAGGGCAACGCCCAATCCGCAGCGCAGCGCGCCTACTCCACGATCCGCACCTCATCCGCCTGCACCAGCTTGCGGAGGCCTGCCGGAGTCTGAAGCAAAAGTTCGCCGCCGTCGCCAATGCCGGCGACGGTTCCCGACATGGCACCGTCCGCGGCGAGCAGCCGCACCGCCTTGCCGGTCAATGCGCAGCGCACGCGAAAAGCGCGCAGCAATTCCTCGAAGCCCGCCCCGATTTTCCCCCGCCAGACTTGCAGGCGCTCCAGCACCAGCATGAGCACCGCCGGCAGATCCGCGGCCTCACCGCACTCCAGCGCCAGCGAGGTCGCGCTCCCGGCCAGTTCCGGCGGAAATTCCCTCACCCCCACGTTGATGCCGATGCCGACCACCACGTGATCCTCACCCGCCTCCACCAGAATCCCCCCAACCTTGCGGCTGGCGATCCAGACATCGTTCGGCCACTTCACCTCGGCGGCGATGCCCAGACGCTCGATCGCTTCGGCGACGGCCAAGCCCGCTGCGAGCGAGAGCCGCGGCCACAAGGCCTTGTTCTCGCGGGGCCGGAGCAGCACGGAAAACGCGAGGCCCTGGCCGGGGGGGCAAACCCAGACGGCTCCGCGCCGTCCGCGCCCGGCGGCCTGTCTTCCTGCCACGATTACGAGGCCCTCCCCGGCACCCCGGAGCGCCGCTTCGCGGGCATCGTCATTGGTCGAGCCGGTGCTCTCGCGGTAATCCAGACGGAACCCTTGCGGCAACTCCACGTCTTGCCAAAGCCGGTTCATTCGCTGTGCGTGAAATCGAGAGCCAGATCCAAGGCCGCCACGGAATGCGTGATCGCCCCCACCGAGATAAAATCGACACCGGTCGCGGCAATGCCGACAACCGTATGGAGGTTCACGCCGCCGCTGGCCTCCAGCAACGGTGCCGCCGCTTCACCTCGCATGCCCACGGCCCGCGCGAGATCCGCCAGGCTCATATTGTCGAGCAGGATGTGATCGACTCCTTCCAAGGCGAGAAAGGCCTCCACCTGCTCCAGCCGGTCGGCCTCCAATTCCACTTCAACCCCCGGATGCTCCTTCCGCAAACGACGGATCGCCGCCTGGAGTTCTACTGGATCGCCGCCGGTCATGAGGTGGTTGTCCTTCACCATCACCCGGTCGTAGAGACCCATGCGGTGATTGGTGCCGCCGCCATCGACCACCGCCCGCTTGTCCAACAAACGCCAGCCGGGGATCGTCTTGCGGGTGTCCAGGATCCGGGCGTTCGTCCCGCGCACCGCATCGACATACCTGCGGGTGGCGGTGGCTACCCCGCTCATCCGCTGCATGAAATTCAAAACGGTGCGCTCCGCGGTGAGGATCGAGCGGGCCGGGCCCTCAATCTTCATCAGGTAGGCTCCTTCCGCAATCCGGTCGCCGTCCGCAACAAGCAGACCTGCTTGGATCGCGGGATCCACGCGACGCAGCACCTCCAGCCCGATCTCGCCGCCGGAGAGCACTCCCGCTTCCCGTGCCACGATGAAACCGGTTGCCCGGCGATCCTCGGGAACAAAGTACAGGGAAGTCAAATCCCCTGACCCGATATCCTCCCGCAGCGCGGATTCAATCAACCGTTCGACGCTTTCTTCCACGCCCCGAGGGTAGGACGAGGGGAAGAACTCAGGCAACCCACTTCGATCACTCCCCTGTCACGCTCACGACGATCTGCCGTGTGTGCGGAGCGCTACGATGCTCGAAGAGAAAGATCCCTTGCCAGGTTCCCAAAGTCATCCGCCCTTCCATCAGCGGGATCACCTCGCTGGTGCGCGTGAGCGCCATCCGGATGTGGCTCGGCATGTCGTCGGGCCCCTCGTAAGTATGGATGAAGTAGGGCGTGTCCTCCGGCACCAGATGGTCGAAGAACGCCTCCAGGTCGCGACGCGCGCTCGGGTCGGCATTCTCCATGATCACGAGGCTCGCGGAGGTGTGGCGCACGAAGACGGTCACGATGCCGGTGGAGATGCCGCTGCGTTTCACGATGGCGGCAACCTCCCCGGTGATCTCGAAGGTGCCCTTCCCCCGGGTCCGGACCTGAAAGCTTTCGGCATGCGCGGCCATGCGCGAACCAAGCAGGAAGCCTGACCCATCGGCAACGCAGAAAGCCTACTTCACCGCCCTCAACCGGACAAAGCCCTTCGCCCCGTCTTCGAGCGCCACGGCATAGTACCAGGTGATCGTCTCGTAGTCCCCGTCGGCAACCGGCATTCCCGCTTGGACCATCTGCGCCGCCGCGGTGGGCAAGGCCAAGCCTTCGAGTGTGGCCGCACCTTCCGGAATCAAGGACACTCCGGGCCGAACCTTCTTCACCCGGCTGCTGAGCGTGAGATAGGTTTTACCGGCCCCGGTGCTTCCGCCCAGCTCCGCCGCCGTCTTCACCGTGGCCACCGGAAGCGCTCCCGCTCCCGCCGCCAAGGGCTCCGTGCCGAAGAGATACTCTAACAAATTCTTCGTCCCGTCGCCATCCGGGTCACCCTCCGCGTCGCCCTCACCCGGCGGGAAGGCAAAGCCCTGCGCCCATGCCTCGAATGAAGGATCGGGCACGATCACCGCGGACAGCGGCACGGCCAGCGCGCTCACCTCGCTGGCGCCGAGGCTCCGGTTGTAGATGCGGAAATCATCGATCAGCCCCGCGAAATAGGGATCCGGCCACTGGCTCTTGCCGATGTAGTTGAGCGACGGCGAGAAGTCGGCGGGATTGAGGAAGATCGGGCCGGTGTCGGCCACCGCGCCGTTCACGTAGAGGGTGCCCGTATCCCCATTCAAGGTCACCGCGACGTGGGACCATTCACCGACCGGCAGAGGCGGAGCTTCAAGGATCTGCTCGGCCCCGCCCGCATTGCCGGTCACCGTGATCGTGAAGCGCAGCGTGTTGGCAGCCGACTTCGGGGTGAGCACCATGTACTGCGTGGTGTTGTTG
>CAMLOZ010000414.1 GCA_946481625.1 uncultured Haloferula sp.
ACCATGCCGAGATAGTGGTTGTTCAGCACCACGATCTTGATCGGCAGCTTGTGGAGTTGCGCGGTGGCGAGTTCGAAGAGGGTCATCTGGAAACCGCCGTCCCCGGAAATGGAGATCACGGTCTTCTTCGGATGGGCGAGCTGCGCCCCGATCGCGGCCGGGAAGCCGAAGCCCATCGTGCCCGCGCCGCCGGAGGAGAGCCAATGAAAGGACTCGCTGTTCTTGTAGAACTGCGCGGCCCACATCTGGTGCTGGCCCACGTCCGTCGAAACGATGGCCTTGCCCTCGGTGAGTTCGTAGAGCTCGTCGATCACCTGCTGCATCCGCAGTCCGCCCTGCTTCTTGTAAGTGAGCGGGAATTTCTTCTTGTAGCCGTCGAGCTTGGAAAGCCACTCGCCCGTTTCGAGCGGGCCGATCTTCTCGTTGATCTCGGCCAGCGCCGCCTTGGCGTCCCCCACGATCATCACGTCCGGCTTGATCATCTTGTTGGCTTCCGCCGGATCGATGTCGATGTGGATGATCTTCGCGTCCTTGCAGAACTTGGACGGCTGGCCGATGATGCGGTCATCGAAGCGCGAGCCGATGTTGATCAGCAGGTCGCACTCGATCATCGCCTTGTTGGCATAGGCGGTGCCGTGCATGCCGAGCATGCCCAGCGAAAGCGGATGCGTCTCCGGGAATACACCCTTGCCCAGCAAGGTGGAGGTGACGGGAGCACCGAGGGTTTCCGCGAGGTAGCGCAGCTCCTTGTCGGCGCGGGCGATCATCGCACCCTGACCCGCCAGGATCACGGGGCGCTTGGCCTTGGCAATCAGGTCGGCGGCTTCCTTCACTTGCTCGCGATCGATCTTGAAAGCACCGCTCGGGTCGTAGCCGGGCAGGTTGAAGGGCGGGTTCATCGGACCCGAGAAGGGTCCTTGGGAAATGTCCTTCGGGATGTCGATCAACACCGGACCGGGGCGGCCGGTGGTGGCGATGTGGTAGGCTTCGCGGGCGATCCGGGGCAGCGAGTTGCTGTCCTTCACGAGGTAGTTGTGCTTCACCACCGGCATGGTGATGCCGAAAATATCCGCCTCTTGGAAAGCGTCCTTGCCGAGCATCCAGGTCACAGTCTGGCCGGAGAGCACGATCATCGGCACCGAGTCCATCATCGCGGTCATCAGGCCGGTCACCGTATTGCCGGCACCGGGGCCGGAAGTCACCAGCACCGCGGCAGGCCTGCCGGTGGCGCGGGCGTAGCCGTCGGCCATGTGGACGGCACCCTGCTCGTGCCGGACGAGAATGAACTTCATCTTCGTCTTGACCGTCTCCAGCGCGTCGAAGATGGGAATCGCCGCTCCTCCGGAGTAACCGAAAATGTACTCGATGCCGAGGTCATCGAGTGTTTTGATCAAGGCTTGTGCGCCGTCGAGTTTCTCTTTGCTCATGGCAAAATCAGGGTTGGGGGAGGGAAACTGCGCGGAAAATGCGCGAGGGGCAATGCGAAAATGGGAAGATTTTCGCCAAACTTGCGAAAATGGCCGGCCCACCTTCGGGAAAATTGCCCGTTTAGGAGTGAAATTCCCAAGTCTCGTTCCGCATCGCTTCGAAAATGACCCCTAGCGGTGGTCCGGTTCCCCGTCCGAATAGTTCTGATCGACGATTCTCAGCCGCTGCCGCTCGCGTTCCAGCCTGTCCAGTCTGGAGGTGTCGCTGTCGAGCACCCTGGCCATCTTGAAAAAGAGATCGGTCTGGTCCCAGATGCCGGTGAAGATGCTGGCTCCAGCTCCCTCCGCCGAGATCGGAACCGGGCCGCCGGTGTGTTCATGGGTCCGGAATCCGACGGCCAGCCGGTAGCGGTTGCCATTCCGCGGGAAGCCCGTCAGGGGATCCGTCTGGTAATCGGGAAAGCCACCGACCGACCCCGTGAGCACCCCGCTGAATCCCGCTTCCGCGCGCAGGTTCTCCGTGGCGTCGGGAATAGAAGTATCCACCAAGCCCAGCACTTGCATCGTCTGGCCATGGTCGGCCGTCGCGATCACGAGGGTCTTGCGCTTGGGATAGGTCCGGGCGAAGGCGCGGCCCACGCCGATGGCACGGTCCAGCTCGATCACGTCCCAGATCGTGCCCGCGGCGTGATTGCCGTGGGACTGCTTGTCGATCATGCCACCCTCGACCATCAGGATGAACGGAGCGCCGTCCTTCGAGAGCGTTGCGATGGCCTTGGCGGTCATCTCTTCGAGGAAGGGCTGGTTGGGAAAAGCAGGCGTGAAGGTCGAGAACTCCCCCGGCGGCCGGACGTAGCCGAGCTTGTCGTAGGCCACCGTCATCGTGCTGAAATTGAACAGTCCGATCAGGCGGTCGGGAGGCTCCGTCAAGGCGTTCAACCCGCTGCGGTCATGCACGCGGGTGAACCCTTGCGCCACCAGTTCGTCGATCAGGTTGCGGGAGTCGCCCGCATTCTCGGGGGTGCGGCCGTCGAATTCGTTCTTCCCGCCCCCCAGGATCACGTCGAAGACCGGCCCCGGCGCGAAAGTGCCGTCCACGAATTGCCGGGCGATCTCCTTGAACAACCCGCGATAGCCCACATAGGCACCCTCTGCAGCTGGCGTGGCATCCGTCACCTCGGTAGTCGTGACGATCCCCGTCTTGTAACCGTGGAGGCGGCGCAAATAGCTCCACAAGGTCTCGAAGCGGGGATTGTCGAGGAGGGCGGCGTTGGTGCCTTTCCAGTCGGTGTTGTCAGGGAAGACGTTTACCGCGCCGTTGCCCGTCTTGTTCCCGGAGGCCCACGCGCTCGCGGTGTTCGCGGAGTCCGGGACCATCGCCGTGTGGGAATGCGTCAGAACCATTCCCATGTAGGGCATCTGGTCCATCTCCAGCAGCTGATCGAAGAATCCACCCCGGAATCCCGCTCCGGTACTGCGGGCGACGAGACGCCCCGCGTCGCGATAGGACTCGCCCATGGCATCGCCGAAGAAGAGGATGATGTTCTTCTTCCCGGGCGGGCGGGCCTTGAAGCGTTGGACGCCGATCTTGCGGAAATCGCTTCCGGTGCCGCCGGCATCGCTGACTTCCGCCACCACCGTCTTTATTCCCTCCGTGGGGAAGCTCTCCGCGCGGAAGGTCCAGGCTCGGTCGATGTTGCCGGTGAAGTAATCGTTGTCCGCGCTGATCTCGTCCGGTGTCCCGAAGAACGCGGTGACGTCCTTCCCGTTTTCATCGCGCAGCACGAGGACCGCATTGCCATCCGCGAGATCCGTGGCTTCCACCCGCAGGTCGAAGTACTGCCGGGTAAGGAGGCGGCATCGTTCGGGAAGCGCGATGTGCACGCGCGGCGCGGCGAAGAGCGGCGCGGCGGTGGCAAGCAAACAGGCGAGCGCGAGTGGCCGTTGCATGGGTCGGGGTTTTGGTTGCAAGGAGTCGGCCCCGGCGAGTCCCGCTCCGGGTTCCGGGCCCATCTCCCACCATGCGCCAGCGCCGCCCCGCGACAACGATATTCTCTCTCCCGACGCCCCCTTGGGTTACTTGTCCACGATCCGGAGGATCGGTCCGCCATGGTCCACGATGTAGACGTTGCCCATGGGATCCTCGCCGAAGGACGAGATCATTCCGAGCCTGCCGTCTTCCGGTTGGAAGTCGTCGGTGTGGTCCTTCACGGAGGTCGCCTTGCCGTTCTTGAGGATGAAGGACCAGACGCGGCGGTTGTTGTAGTCGCCGAAAATGTAGCGGCCTTCGAGGCCCTTCACCGGCCCCCGGTACACATAGCCGCCGGTGACCGAGAGGCCCTCGTCGCCCTTGCCGCCATGCTGATAGACATACACCGGCTCGACATTGTTCTCCGGCTCGTCGCCCGCGATGCGCTTGTTCGGGTTCGGCTTGTCGGCCTCGCGCAGGCGCCAGCCGAAGTTCGAGCCCGCACCCTTGCCCTTGGGCAGGTAGTCGATTTCCTCCCAGCGGTTCTGGCCGACGTCGCCGATCCAGAACTCGCCGGTCTTGCGGTCGAAGGAGCAGCGCCAGGGATTGCGGAGCCCCAGCGCCCAGATCTCAGGCTTGTAGTTCTCCTTTCCGACGAAGGGATTGTCCTTCGGCACCGAATAACCGGTTCCGGGGGACACGTCGAGGCGGAGGATCTTGCCGAGGTAGGTGTCGGTCTTCTGGCCGTTGTTCGGCGGATCGT
>CAMLOZ010000415.1 GCA_946481625.1 uncultured Haloferula sp.
CGAGCGGATGGACGAGAGGAATGTCGATCCCGTGGTGCAGGACAAGGTGATCGAAGCCATCGGCAATTTCGCCCTCTACGGCTTTCCGGAAAGCCATGCGCTTTCATTCGCGGCGGTCGCCTACTGGTCCTGCTGGTTCAAGGTGCATCACCCCGCCGCGTTTTACACCGGCCTGCTCAACAACCAGCCGATGGGGTTCTACTCCGCGCATTCCCTGATTCAGGATGCCAAGCGGCACGGCATCCGCATTTCACCGGTGTCCTGTATGCACAGTACCGTGGCGACCGATGTGGTGGATGATCAAACGATCCGCTTGGGCCTGCACCGGTTGCAGGGGATCTCCAAGGAAACCCGGGAGAAAATCGTGAGCGAAAGGGAGAAGGAACCCTTCGCTTCGCTGGAGGACTTCCTTTCCCGTGTGGCACCGAATGCCCGGGAGCGGCGCATCCTCGCGAAGGCGGGTGCCTTGAACGACCTGCCGAAGGTCGGCCACCGGAGGAAGGCGATGTGGCAGGTGGAGCTGCCCTTGTACAAGGATCTGTTGGATGGTGGAGAGCGGATCGCAGAGGTGGTTCTGCCGGCGATGACTTTACCGGAGCGCTTGGCCTCGGATCTCGCCATCCAGGGCGCATCCACCGGGCCGCACCCGATGCGGCTCTGGCGCAGGAATCATCCCGATCTAAGGCTGACCAATGCCAAGGAATTACAGGACTTGCCCCACGGCATGCCCGCAAGGGTAGGGGGACTGGTGATCTGCCGCCAGCGCCCCGGCACCGCGAAAGGCCATTGTTTCATTTCACTCGAAGACGAAACCGGGATTTCGAACCTCTTCGTGAAGAAAGAGACTTTCCACCGCTTGCGCATGGTGATCGTCAGCGAGCCCTTCCTGATGGCGGTGGGACGGGTGCAGGTTTCCGAAGGCGGGCAGCGGACGGTGTTCGTGGAAGAGGTGGTTCCGTTGCCGGGAGCGGAGCCCGTGCATGCTTCGGAGTCGCATGATTTCCACTGAAAGCCTATTGGACACCTTTCAACTTCGGATCGTCCAGATCCAGACGGTAAAGGATCTGGTTGTAATTGTAGCGTGGTGTCGGCTGCGGCTTATCCGCGAACTCGGCGGTGTAGGTGCCCTCGAAGACGATGAAGCTCGCGTTCTCCGGGGTGAGCTCCGCATGGATCTTCGGGTTGTAGAAGGTGTAGTTGTCGTGGGTCAGGACCTTCACCGCCTTGCCCCAGGGACCCATGGGGGAATCCGCTTCGGCATACCAGATCTCGCCGAAGAGCGAGGGTTTGCCGAAGTTCTGGGTGTAGATGGTGATCCAGCGTTTGCGGAAGGGACTCCACACCACCGAGCCACGGTGCGGCTTCACTTCCGAGCCGTCCTCCGCCGATCTGGGGGCAGGAGGTAGCTCGACTTTTTCCCAAGTCTGCGGGTCGCTCCATGATTCGAAGGTGGCCTTGCAGCGGACTTCCGGAAAGGGATCGCCGAAGAGCAGCCATTCTTCGCCCGCAGGATCTTTCCAAGTGAAGGGATGGCCGCGCAGGATGAGGGGCTTCTTGCCATCGCCTTCTTTCCAAACGGTCTTCACGTGCTGGAATTCGCTCTTGGCGTGCCACCAGTGGCACAAACCGATCTCGTATTCATCGAGGTGGTTCTTGATCTTGGAGTAAGTCGCGACCAACTGGGGGTGGTTATTCCTGTCCCTCACGCTGGTCATGCCGCTGAGCCAGGTGGGGCCGTCACCGGGCATCCTCGCCACGCCCTTGGGCTTTCCTTCCTTGTCCCGGAAATGCGTGTAGCGCAGCGCGAGGGGCGGCTCGAATTTCTCGATCGGTCGCAACCCGGAGGTCGCGAAGGTCGAATTGAAGACGCCCAAGGGGTAGCCTGGCAGACTGGTGTCACCCCAGAGCCAGTAGAGATCGTCCCCGTGGCGTGCCATCAGCACGGAATCGCACCCGAAGACCCCGGTTTCCGGCAGCGGTGGCCCTATCCCGAGCTTCTCGGCTTCCGAAAAAAGGCCCGCGCCGGTGAGGCGTCCCAAGCGTTTGGCGATATTGCGACGCACCACCTCGATCCGGACTTTGCCCCCGGCTGAGAGCGCGGTCCGCACTCCTTCAAAGCCGAATCCGTCCTTGTCCACGCCGTAGCCATGTCCCTTCACATGGAACCAGAGGGCCCGGTCCATGAGGTCGGGATCGTGGATTGCGATCAGGCCGGCGTTGTCGGTCACGTAGCGCGCATCGTGGATGGTGCGGAGTTCCACCAGCGGCACCGGCCAGCCGTTCTCCTTGTCCACCACCTCGATCCGGCAGGGCTCCCCGGCGCAGGCAATACCGGACAGCAGGAGCAAGATGCGTCTCATGGCGATCACATGAACGCATCCGGGGGTTGGAATCAATCAACGGATCGAGCGCTCTTGCGGCATCAGTCCTTCACGCAGCGGAAGCCGGTGTGGTTCGTCGGCGATTCGCTGTCCTGCGAGTGCCGGGCCGCGGGGCGGTAGCGCATGCAATAGGAGACGTGGCAGAGGAAGGAGCCGCCCTTGGTCACGCGGTGGACCTTGCCATCGCCCTTGAGGCCCGTGTCGCGGTTCACCCACTGCGCCGGGCCCTGCGGGTTGTCGGGATCGCACTGCGTGAAATAGTTCGGATCGTAAAGGTCGTTGCAGATCTCCCAGACGTTGCCCGCCATGTCGTAGAGGCCGTAGCCGTTCGGTGGGAAAGTCTTCACCGGCGAGGAGCCGGTGAAGCCGTCGTCGCCGGTGTTCTTGTTGGGGAACTCGCCCTGCCAGGTATTCGCCATCCATTTCCCGCCCGGCTTCAGGTCGTCGCCCCACGAATAGATCTTCCCCGCCAGCCCGCCGCGCGCCGCGAATTCCCACTCGGCCTCCGTCGGCAGGCGCTTGCCGGCCCACTTCGCATAGGCGCTGGCATCCTCGTGCGTCACGCAGACCACCGGGTGATCGTCCTTGCCGTCGATGCTCGTGCCCTTCCCCGCCGGGTGCCGCCAGTTCGCCTGCGGATCCCAGCGCCACCACTCCAGCGAGCGGCCGGGCTGGTTCAGGTTGCCTTCGACGTGCGCGTCCTCGCGGAAAACGATCGCGCCGTTCGCCAGATCGCCCGGCGGCAGGTTTGCCCGCGCTTCCTCGGGGAAGTCCTCGGGCGTCACCACCCGCTCGGCGAAGGTCACGTAGCCGGTGGCCTTCACGAATTCGGCGAACTGCGCGTTCGTCACCTCGGTCTCATCGATCCGGAACGGCTTCACCGTCACCTCGTGGGCCGGTGCTTCCTCGGGGAATTCCTTGCGGCCGTGGGGCGTGTCGAATGGGCCGTCGTGGCCCATCTTGTAGGTGCCTCCCTCCAGTTTCACCATGCCATCCTGCCGCTCCAGGCCGGGCACCTGAGGCGGTGCGGCGGCATCCGGGGTAGTGGCGGAACCGGGGGACTTCTCCTTCCCGCAGGAAGGCAGCAGGGCGAGAAGGACGAGGTACCGCTTCATGGGATGCAGGGGCCGGGGGACAGCGTGGACTCCGGAGAAGCGGCGGGCACGAAGTTTTTTATTTCCGGAATCGACGCGCGTGGATGCACATGGATGCAGGGATCCGGATTCAAACGCTCCGGGACAAATTTTTCGCGAAACCGTTCCCGCTACCGACGGTTCATTGTAAAGGCGGTGTTTTTCCTTGGTAAAACTTCACGGTATTCCTCGACCGGAAGGAAAGTCCGCTGAAAATAGGGTATGGCCCAAGCGATCATCGATCCCGAGGAAGTCAGGCGGTTCGCCGCGGAGCTGAAGCGCTTCAACAACGAGGTGCGCGAGCGGACCACTTCGCTCATGTCCCGTTTTTCGGCGCTGGGAGATTCCTGGCAGGACCAGGAGCACGAGAAATTCTCGGCGGAGTTCCTGCAGATGATGAAGACGATGAAGCGCTTCGTCGAACTTTCCGACCAGCATACGCCCTACCTGCTGCGCAAGGCGGAGCGCATCCAGCAATACCTCGACCAACGCTGACACCCTTTCCGCATGGACTCCCAGGCACGAGTCGGATCGATCGACGCCATCGAGGCGTTCCGGGCCACCTTGATCCGCTATGCCGAGCGGGCGCGCCGTGCGTTGGACGACGTGACCGGTGAGGTCAAGCGCATGCGCTTGAC
>CAMLOZ010000416.1 GCA_946481625.1 uncultured Haloferula sp.
GCACGATCGCATCCGTGACCACCGCCGCGGCGATGGCCCCGTTCGTCAACACATAGTCGCCGATGGAAAGTTCTAGATCCACCAGTTGTTCGATCACCCGGTGGTCCACTCCCTCGTAGTGGCCGCATAGCAGAAAGAGGTGCTTCTCCTCCGAAAGCTCGCGCGCCATGGCCTGCTTGAAGACCCGGCCCTGCGGGGTCATCAGCACCACCTTCGTCTCCGGCGTGCGCAGTTCTTCGATCGCGGCAAAGATCGGCCCGGGCATCATTAGCATCCCCTGCCCGCCGCCGCAGAGCGTGTCGTCCGTGCGGTGGTGCTTGTCCGTGGACCAATCGCGGATGTTATGCGCCCGGACCTCCACCAGCCCGGCGGCGCGGGCGCGCTGGATGATGCTCTCGCTCAAGGGGGCGAGCGCGATCTCGGGGAAGAGGGTGAGGATGTCGATGCGCAAGGTGGTCAGAGGGTCACTTTCGAACTCAGGAGAGTTTGCCTGAGCAGGTGACGGTGGCAATGCTTGGCATCTTCATCGCAATGGCAGAGGAGGGTGACGCGCTGCTCTTTCGCGAGGTACTTGAGCATCCGCAGCAGGCCCTTCTGGCCGTGGTTTTTCACCGTGTGGTTGCGTTCGTCCGCACCGCCGTCCATCCACAGTTCACGCCGGTACTCGGCGGAGAACCTGGCCCAGGTGATCTTGCCGTCGAGAAACCCGGCAAGCAGCTCCTCGCTCGGCCCGAGGCTCGGGAGCCACAGGTCGTAGCGGTTCTTGGGCATGCCCCTGCCCCGGTAGCGCGTCACCAGCACCCGCAGGCCATCCGTGGCTCGGGCAGGGGTCCACACCGACTTCGTTGCGATCGATCCCTTGGCCATGGCATTGCGAACCTACCTCCCTCCCGCAAGAAGGACAATGATCGCGATGACCAGGATCACCAGCAGCGTGACGAACGCGATCTTCCACGGGCTGAGCGGGAAACGCGCGTGGGTCGAGCCGGTCACGGCATTCACCGCGCCCTGCCAGATTTTCCCGCGGTACTGGTAGGCCAGCAGCCAGATCGGCACGAGGATGTGCTTGAAGGTCTTGTCGTCGAAGCTCGGGGCGATCTGCAGGTTGCGGTAGGTATCGCCGGGGACCTCGCGGCCGCACATTTCGCGCAGGATGCCTTCCATCGTTCCGAAACCGAGCCGCGCGGCATCGAGCAGCGGCACCTGATAGTGCTCAACCTGCCAGCCGGAAACGTAGCGCGTCTCGTAGGGCACGAGCTCCTTCGTGGGAAAGGGTTCCAGCTTCTGGAGCAGGTCGATGTCGAGACCGCGCGATCCGGAGATCACGATGTCATCGAACCAGGTCGAGACGTGCCCGCTGGCGGGCCGCCATCTGATGCGGCGTTCCTGGCGCGTGACCGTGTTGCCGTTCGCATCGCGGTCGCGCACCGTGACGTAGTAGTAGGTGCCGCTTTCGGCCGTCCACGGGCACTCCGCGGAGGCATCGAAGGTCCAGTACGGCAGATAGACCCGATGGATGCGGTCGATCAGGTTTCGGCGCTTGAGGTCGTTCGGCGCGAACCAGCGCTCGCTGAGGAACTTCTTCAGCGAATGGTAGGCCGTCTCCTTCGAGATCACCGCGGGCAAGAGCGACTCCGGCGTGATCGGGCTGTGGATGTCGGTGTAATCGAGTAGTTCGGGCGAGCCGCAAAAGTCGCAGTGCTGCGCCACGGTATCCGCGCTACGGACGAGTACGGCGTGGCAGTTGTTGCACTGCACGCGGCGGGTGGCGGTGTCCACGTTGCGCGCCTTCTCGCCCAACTCGGCGAGCGTTTGGTCGAGATCGTGCTCCACGATGGCGTCGGGCAACGGCGGCGGGCCGACGCGCGGGAAGTGCGTGCCGCAGTAGGGGCACACCAGTTCCGCCTTGCCCGGATCCCACTCGGCCTTGTCCCCGCATTCCGGGCAGACATGGCGTTCGAGCGAGCGCACCTCCGCCGCGACCCCGCGCTGCTCGGGCATCGCGGGCGGCATGCGCTTTGCGGGCACCTCGATCGGCGGTCCGGCGGATTCCCCGGCCTCGCCGTCGTCCGGTGGCAAGTCAGTGGGCGAGGAAGGCATCGAGCGCGGCGCGGGTCACGCGGTAGCTGGAGCCGATCTTCTTGGCGGCGAGGGCCCCGGATTCGATCTCGCTCATCACATCCGCTTCGGAGACGCCAAGCATGCGCGCGACCGTGGCCGGATCGAGCACGTCCGGATTCGCCGGGGCTGCCACTGCTGGGGTGCCTGGGAGAGGCGGCGGAGCACCACCGCCCGTTACCCCACCCTGCTGCATGAGTTCCTTCGCCACCGCGAAGCCCACCGCCAGTTCACTGGCCATGCCTGCGGCACCGCCATCACCGCCGGCAGCCATGCCCTGCGCCATCTGATACTTCACATAGTCGTTCAGGTTGCCAATGGCCGACATCGCGGAGCGCTTGTCGATCGCCTCCTCCACTTCGGGCGGGACGCTGACGTTCTCCACCACGAAGGATGCGACTTCGATCCCGTACTTCGCGCTGATCACCGGATTGATCAGCGGCATCAGCGCGTCTCCGAGTTCGGTGTAGCGCGTGGCCACGTCGAAGACCGGCACGTGCGCGTTCGCCAAGGCGTCGGAGAAGATGCTGACGATGCGCGAGCGCATGGTGTCCGCGAATTCATCGACGCGGAAATCGTGATCGGAGCCGGCGACTTCCTTGAGGAAGGTCTGCACGTTCACCACCTTGAAATCGTAGGTGCCGTAGGCCCGCGCCCGCACGATCCCGAGGTCGGCATCGCGCAGCATGATCGGGTTCGCCGTGCCCCATTTGTTACCGGTGAATAGACGCGTGTTGACGAAATAGACGTCCGCCTTGAAGGGGCTCTGGAAGCCGTACTTCCAGCCCTTGATGCGGGTCAGCACCGGGATGTTATCCGTGGTCAGCGTATGCTTGCCCGGGCCGAAGGTATCGCCGAACTGGCCGAGATAGAGGAACTGCGCCGTCTGGCTCTCGCGGACGATGAGCTGCGCGCCGTTCTTGATCGCCTTGTCCTCGTCCGGGAAGCGCCATGCGATGGTGTCCCGCGAGTCGTCCTGCCACTCGATGATCTCGAGCAGCTCCCCCTTGATGAAGTCCATGAGTCCCATAGCCCGGTGATAGTTGGTTCCCTATCAGACTGGGGGAAAGCCGAGCCGGGGTTCAATGAGAATCCGGAGGCGCTTTCGGAATGGCAATCAATCCAGGAACTTCCCCGGATTCAACAGACCCTGCGGGTCGAGCGCCTCCTTCAAGGCGAGATGCACATCGAAGGACACCTCTCCGAGCGCCTGCCTGATCCAGGGCTTCTTGGCGATGCCCACGCCGTGCTCGCCGGTGATTGCGCCGCCGTGGCCGAGGACCCAGGCGAAGAGCTGGTCGAGCGCCTGCTCCGCCTTCTCCCGGATGGGCGGGTCGTCGAAGTTCGCGACCATCAAGTTCACGTGGATGTTCCCGTCTCCCGCGTGGCCGAAGCAAGCGACCGGAATCCCGGTGTCTTCCTCAAGCCGGCGGGCGAACTCCACCAGATCCACCAGCGCCGAGCGCGGTACCACGATGTCCTCGTTCAGCTTGGTGAGACCCGTATCGCGCAGGGAGAACGAGAACTCGCGGCGGAGCTGCCAAAGGGCCTCGCATTCCTTCTCTGTCGCGGCGCGATCCACGCGCGTGGAGCCGAGTTCCTGCAAAAGGGCTTCGAGTTCCTTGAGCTCGCTCTTCACCGCCGCAGAACGGCCGTCCACCTCTACGATCAAGTGAGCCTGTCCTTCCGGCAGCGAGTCCGGCCCGAGGCGGCGGCGGGCGGCGGCAAGGGTGAAGCCGTCCGTGATCTCCAGCGCGGAAGGCAGATGCCCGCGGTTGAGGATGCGCTGCACGGCGGCGGCGGCGGCAGGAAAATCGGGGAATACCGCCGCGAGCATCGCGCGCACCGGAGGCTTCGGGATCAGGCGCAGGGTGACTTCCGTGACCACGCCCAGCATGCCTTCCGAGCCGGTGAAGAGCCCGCAGAGGTCGAAGCCGGTCTTGTTCTTATGGACCCGCCCGCCGCAACGCAGCACACGACCGTCCGCCAGCACCACCTCGAGGCCGAGCACATAGTGGCGCGTGACGCCGTATT
>CAMLOZ010000417.1 GCA_946481625.1 uncultured Haloferula sp.
CTCGATGGCGGCATCGAGGTCCGAATAGGCGGTGGAGAGGATTTTCACCACGTCCGGGTACTGGTCGGAGATCTTGGCGAGGAAGCCGACGCCGGTTTCATTCGGCATGCGCTGGTCCGTCACGATGATGCCGATCTCCGCCGCGTGAGCGCGAAAGACCGAGAGCGCTTCGACACCGTCCGAGGCTTCCAGGATGCGGAAGGTCTCGCCGTAGAGACGGCGGAAGTACTTCCGCGTCTTTTCTTCGTCGTCCACGAAGAGGACAGCGTAGCGCTGATAGTCGTAGTTGAGTTCGCTCATGGTAAGGAATCGCTGGGGTCGGAGTCTTTCGAATCTTCCGCATCCCAAACGGCGTCGGGATCGGGAGGCGGGAAGAAGATGGTGAAACAAGTGAATTCCCCGGGGCGGGTGTCCACTTCAATGTGCGCGCGGTGGCGCCCGAGGATTTGATGAGTGATGCTTAACCCGAGGCCCATCCCTTTTCCCACATCTTTCGATGTGAAAAAGGGGTCATAGATCTTGTTGATGATTTCCTTGGGAATGCCGGCTCCATTGTCCCAAACGGTGACTTCCCAGCCGCCGGCGGCGGGGCGCAGGCCGACATCGATCCGGCCGGCTTCGCCCTCCTTCCCCGCGAGCCGCTCTTCGATGGCATCCACCGCGTTCTGGAAGAGGTTCACGAAAACCTGGACGAGTTGATTGGAGTTGCCGGTGATGAGCGCGCGGTCCGGTTTCTTGATATTGAAGGCGATCTTGCTCCCGAGCTGGTGGCTGACGAGGCGCCGGGAGCGTTCGACCACCTCGACGAGGTCGGCCTCCCCGCCAATCCGGTTGTCATCGCGGGTGAACTGGCGGAGGTCGGCGACGATCTGGGCGACGCGTTCCACGCCCTCGCTGATATCGCCGATGATTTCCTCGTAGTCGGCATGGTCGTCCGGGGGCAGGGAGCGCTTGAAGGAGTTCAGCGCGTGCAGGCCGGCACGGGCGTAGTTGAGGGGATTGTTGATCTCGTGGATGATCCCGGCACTCATCTGGCCGAGGCCGGAAAGTTTCTCGTTCCGGACGAGGAGGACCTCGTTTTCCTTGAGCTTTTCCATCGCGGCGGCGAGCTCGCGGTTGAGTTCGCGGAGCTCGCCGCGGATGGCGGCCATGGCAAGCTGGTTGCGGAGACGGAGGACGAGTTCGGTGCCGGAGAACGGCTTGGTAAGGAAATCGCTGGCCCCGGCATCCAGAGCATGGAGCTTGGTCTGCTCGTCGGCACGCGCGGTAAGCATGATGACCGGCATCTCGCGGGTCGAATGGTGGCTGCGGATGGCCTTGCAGACTTCCACGCCGTCCATCTCCGGCATCATGTGGTCGATCAGGGCGAGCGCCGGCTGGTGTTGCTTGGCGAGGGCGACGGCCTCGGCCCCGTCGCGGGCCTCGACGACATCGACATCCTCAAGCTGCATGACGAGGTAGCGGCGCATGTCGGGCTCGTCATCGGCCACGAGCACGAGCGGCCGGGAACCGGACGAAGTGCGGCCGATGCCGCGGGCCGCCACGGATGCTTCCCCGAGGTCGGCGGGGCGGGCGACCGAGAGGGCGGCGCGGCGGTGGAGCTCCTCGATGTGCTTGCCGGATCCGAGGTGGGGGTTGTCGTCCTCCTCTTCGGCCGGCGGGGCAAAGGCCGCGGCCTCCACGGGGATATCCACCTTGAAACGGGTGCCCACCCCGATGGTGCTCTCCGCATCGATCTTGCCTTGCATGGTATCGACGAGGCTGCGGACGAGCGCGAGGCCGATGCCGGCCCCTTGGAACTTGCGGGTGGAAGAGGAATCGACCTGCCAGAAGCGCTCGAAGATGCGCTTGAGGCCGTCGCTCGAAATGCCGACGCCGGTATCCGCAACGGAGAGCACGAGACGCCCGTCCTCCTGCACCGCATCCACGTCAATCCGGCCGCCGGAGGGAGTGAACTTGATCGCGTTGATGGTGAGGTTGAGCAGCACCTTCTCGATCTTGTCGCGGTCCAGCATGAGGACAGCGTCGCGACCGCGGATGTTCCATTCCAGTGCGACGCCGTCCTGGTCGGCCAGGTGGCGCATGGAGTTCATCAAGCCGTCGAGGAGGTCGCGGAGATTGGTCGGCTGGAGCTTGAGGTCCGCATGGCCGGTATCGAAGCGGACGAGGTCGAGCAGGTCGTCGATGAGCTTGAGCAGGCGCAGGCCGTTGTGCTCGGTCATGGCGAGCATGTCGCGGACGTCCTGCTGCGGGGCGGCCTTGAACCTTTCGGCAAGCCGCTCGGTCAGGCCGATCATCACGGTGAGCGGGGTGCGGAGCTCGTGGCTGATGTTGGCGAAGAAGCGGGTCTTCGCCTCGTCCAGTTCGCTGAGCTGGCGGTTCGAGGTTTCGAGCAGTTCGCGGGCATCCTCGACCTCCTTGCGCAGGGCGAACTCGCGGAAGCGGAGGCGCTCGTAGAAGAAACTGCCCGCAAGCACGAAGACACCGGTGAGGAAGAGGAAGTAGAAATTGTTGAAGAACAACTGGTGATCCCGATGGCCGCCGGAAAGCAACACGGCGGCGATGTAGGTCCCGATACAGATCACGATCATTCCGACAGAATTCCAGAACGACCAGCGCAGGAGCAGCGCCATGCCGAGGAAGACCAGATTGAGGCCGGCGTAATAGACGGAAGTCCCGCCGCCGGTTTTCATGATCATCCAGCAGATCCCGACGGTCGGGAGGAAGGGGATGGCCTGGGCGATCCAATTGCGCGAGCCCTCCCGGGAGAGATAACCGAGCGCCCAGAAGACCACGCAGAGGAGGAGCGTGACGACGCCGCGGATGAAGAGGAAATGCCAGGCTTGGTCGCGGAAAACCATCCAGTCGAGGGTGGTGCCCGCGAGCATGAAGAGGGCGGCCAGGGCGGCGGCACGGCGCGCGTTGTCCACCGACACGCCGTGTTCGTAGCGCTCGAACGCGCGCTTCAGCTCGGCCTCGTCCGCCGGGATGAGGGGTTCTGTGTTGGCGTCAGCCATCGGCCAGCTCGATTTCCAGGAAAAGGTTCACGCCGGTGGAATCGGCCTTCACGTCCACGCGCTTGACCGGAAGTCCCGCTGGCACGAGGTCGAGCATCTCTTCCTTGCCACGGTAGATCAGGTTCCACTCCATGAGGTATTCCATCCAGGCCTTGCGGGGGTTGGTATCGGCCACGTTCGTCACCACCACGATACCGCCCGGCTTGGCGATCGAGCAGAAAAATTCGACGAGGCGCTTGCCGACGCGCTGGGAGAGGTAGTCGAAGAGGCCGGCGCAATAGACGACGTCGTAGGTGCCGAACTCGGGGTCTCCGCCCGGCTGCACGGCCGCCTTGAGGATCTGGTGGACGGAGCGCGGGATGAAGCGGAGGCGGGTATTGCGGCCCTCCGCCATGCGGACCTTGTCGAGACGCTCGCGGGTGTATTCGAGGGTCTCGGGGTTGAAGTCGAGCAGGTCGAACTCCATGAGATCGCTGGAATCGTGCTCGCGGAGGAAGCGGAGGACTTCCTCCGCGGGGCCGCAGCCGAGGTTGAAGGCGCGGGCGCGACCGCGGGAGAAGCGGCTGCTGGACTCGCGGTCGAGAAGTTCCACGAGGTAGTCGATACGGTTGCGGTGGGCGACGACCGGCTCCGTATTGAGCATGGCATAATTGAGGAGCTTCGCGAAGGACGACGCGCCTTCGTAGGGGTCCCGCAGCATCATGTTGACCATTTCATAGTCGCCCGCGTAGCCGAGCGGCTTGGTATAGGTACGATACAGGAAGGGCGAACAGAGGACGATGGGGTGAAGCTCCCGGCGGATATAGGATTTGTGGGACGGGACTTCCTCCTCGCTGATCTGGCCGGCCACCGCCTCGAAGTTCTCCATGGCGGGGATCACCTCCTCCACGACTTTCTGTTGGATATTCGAGAAGATCTCGCGCTCGAGGTCGTCGCGACGGCGGGTGGCGGTCGAGCGGATGCCGACATCGATGCCGCCCATCCAGTGCTGCACGCCGGTGAGGGCGCTGGACATGTCGGCGACGGCCACCTTGAAGGGGTCCTGGACGTGGTTGGCAGCCTTCCACTCCGACATGAAGGAGGCGAACTGGGCGCCGAGGTCGGCCTCGCCACTGACACCGGAGAGGAAGTCCA
>CAMLOZ010000418.1 GCA_946481625.1 uncultured Haloferula sp.
CCGTGGTAGTCTTCTCGTCGGCGGGTGCCACCGCCGGACGACCGCGCAGGGTGGGGAGGGAGCCGCCGATCAGGCCCGCGTAAAGCTCGTTGATCAGGCACATGGCGTAGCCCTTGTGCGCGCCGAAGGGAAGCAGAGCCACCACTTCGTTCGGGTCGTTGGTCGGGTTGCCGTTCTTGTCCACGGCCGCGCCGGGCGGGAGCATCTTGCCCTCGCGCTTGAGCTGCTGCACCCGACCCATGGCCACGGTGGAAGTCGCCCAGTCGCTCACCACCGGGAAGCCCAGGGCCGCGGTGGTCGGGAAACCCCAGGAGTGCGGGTTGGTCCCGAGGGTGGGGTATTTCCCGCCGAAGGGCACGACCTCCGCAAGGGCCGAGGTGCAATTGGTGTAGGCGATATAGCCGCGCTCGGCCGCTTCCATCACGTAGCCGCCCCCCCACAGGTAGTGGAAGGCGTTGTCCACGCTGACCTGGCCGATGCCGTATTGATCCGCGAGTTCGATGCAGCGGTCAATCGCGCGGTAGGCCACGCTCTGGCCGAGCTTGCGGTTGGCGTTCCAGATTTCCGAACCGGCGAAGCGGGATTTCACCACTTCGATCTCGGCACCGGGATTGCAGCCGCCGACCGCGCTGCCGAGCAGATGATCGAGATGCAAGGCCTTGAGCGCGTGGTGGGTGCGGATCCCGTGCCGCGCAGCCTCGGCCGCCAGTTTGGCTCCTTCCGATGCCTCGTCCGCGGTGTAGCCGCGGGAACGGTAGGCGGCTTCTACAAGTTGGTCGTGGGCGGCTCGGGAGACGGTCAGGAAGTCGGACATGGTAGGTGAGAGCGTTAGAAGAGTCGGGGCTGTCGGACAACTCAAGCGCGGAGTCCGTCCCCCGCTATGCAGAATGATTTGGAAATCTTAAAGTTCACAAAGCTCAACAGGTGGTAGTGTTTTCCGGTTAGTCATACAAGATGTAGTCTGAGCCAAGGCGTTTGCTTTTCGGGACCGGAATCCGGGGTATGGTTGGCTTTGTCCGGATTCCCTCCCGGGCTGAACCTCTCACCCGCTTCTGTCGCATGTATTTAAAGTCTCTCGACATCCATGGCTTCAAGTCCTTTGCGGACAAGACGAAGATCGAGTTCCACCAGGGCGTAACCGGTATCGTCGGCCCGAACGGATGCGGCAAGTCGAACGTTGTGGACGCCATTCGTTGGGTGCTGGGGGAAACCTCGGCCAAGGCGCTGCGTGGCGGTGAAATGGCGGACGTCATTTTCAACGGCACCGAGCGCCGCAAGCCGCTTGGCATGGCCGAGGTGACGCTCACCATGGCCGACTGCGAGGAGGCGCTGAAGGTGGACTACAACGAGGTCTCGCTGACGCGCCGCGTCTTCCGCGATGGCAAGTCGGAATACCGCATCAACGGCACCCTCTGCCGCCTGAAGGACATCCACGACTTGCTCATGGATACCGGCATCGGCCGCACCGCCTACTCGATCATGGCGCAGGGCCAGATCGACCAGATCCTCTCCTCCAAGCCGGAAGAGCGCCGCGCGGTTTTCGAGGAAGCCGCCGGCATCACGAAGTACAAGCGCGAGAAAAAGGAAGCGCTGCGCAAGCTGGAGTTCACCGAGGCCAACCTCCTGCGCGTCTCCGACGTGCTGGCCGAACAGGAGCGCCGCATGAACTCGCTCAAGCGCCAGGTTGCCAAGGCCCGCCGCTATCAGGCCCTGGCCGGCGATGTCCGGATTCTCGACACCCACCTCGGCCACAAGAAGTTCGTGGAGTTCAGCGCCGAGCGCGACGAACTGAAGACCTCGATCCGCTCCTTGGAAGCCACGGAAGCGGAACTCGAGCGCCTGATGGTGCCGAAGGAAGAGGCGGTTGCCGATGCCCGTTTCAACGCGCGTAACTTCGAAGGCGAACTCGCGGACCTCCGCCAGCAGCTCAACTCGCACCGCAACCAGCTTTCCGCCGCGCAAGGCCGCGTCGCCTTCAACGAGGAACGCAAGGCCGAGCTCGAGGGCCGCATTTCCCAGAACCGCGAGGAGATCGAAAGCACCCGCGAGAAGCTGGCGCAGCAGGAGTTCGATGTCGTCGCGGCGAACGAAGCGTTGGAACAACTCGCCCGCCGCATCGCCGAGCAGGAGATCCAGCTTGCCGATCAGGAAGAGCGCACCCGCATGGCTCGCGGTGGTCGCGAAGTGATCGAGACGCAGCTTCGCGAAGCACGTGCGGAGGCGAACCGCGCCCAGACGATCATCGCTTCCACCCAGGCTCGGATCGAAAGCTCGTTGGCACAGCTCGAGACCAGCCGCGAGCGCGCCCGCATGCTTGCCGATGAAGAGCAGCGCCTCAACCTCGAGATCGAGGAGGCGAACGAGCAGCGCAACCGCATCGCGACCGAACTCGACGAACACGCGGCCCGCACGACCGAACTTGAGGAAGCCTTCCAGAAGGCCGAGCGCGGCTATCAGCACACCCGCGGCGACCTCGATGCGGCCCGCACGGCCGCTGCCGAAGCGCACAAGACGCTCGCCCAGCGTGACTCGCGCCTGAAGGTCGTGAAGCAACTCGTGGCAAGCGGCGAAGGCTTCCAGAAGGGCACCCGCAAGGTGCTTGACGGGCTCGATGATGCCGAGCGTTTCAAGCCCGGCATCCATGGCGTGCTCGCCGGTTTCATCGAGGCGGACCGCACGTGTGCCCGCGCGATCGAGACAGCCCTCGGCAAGAACCTCCAGGCCGTGCTCGTGGCCGACGAGAAGCTGGCGGATGCGATCATCTCGCGGCTTACCGAAAAGCGGCTTGGTCAAGCGGCGATCCTTCCGGAGACCTTTGTCGGTCACTCGGTCAGCACCCAGATGGAAGCGCTGCCGGAAGGCGCGATCGGCTGGGCCCTTGACCGGGTGAAGTCCGATCCGCGCGTGGCCCGCGTGATCGAGAAGCTGCTTGAGAAAGTCCTCATCGTTCCGAATTTCGCGACCGCGATGCGCCTGCGCTCCTCGCTGCCGGACGTCACCATGGTCACCCAGGCCGGCGAACTGATCGGCGCGGAGGGCGTGATCCACGGCGGCGATGCCGGGGAGGGGAATGTTTCCGTACTCGAACTCCAGAACGAGGTCCGCGATCTTGAAACGGAAGTGGCCGGTCTCATCGAAGCTGAAGCCGCCGCGCGCCAGCGGGTGACCGATTTGGAAGCTCGCCTCGCCCAGCTCCAGGAAGAAGTCGAGAGCTCGCGCGAGCGTGTCCAGCGTCACAAGGTGGAGCTGTCCACGCTTCAAGGCCAGATCACCCTCGCCACCCGCGAGGTCGAGAGCGTGCAGACCAAGCTCGACAACGTGCGCTGGGAGCGCGGCGAACTCGATGCCCGCGAGCAGGCCGCCCACGACAGCCGCAGCGGTCTTGAGAGCGAGCTGGCGATGGCCCGCGAGCGCCTCGAAGGTCACGAGGAAGACCAGCGCCGCCTCCAATCGCAGGTCGAAGCCTCACAGCGGGAGGAAGCCGAGTTGCTGGAGGCTCTGAATGAACTCCGCACCGCGCTCGCCGTGGAGCGTCAGGCCAAGCAAGCCGCGGAGGCCCAGCAGCAGCCGATGGAGGCCCGCCTCAGCGAGCTTCGTGAACTTTCCATCCGCCGCGAAACCGAGATCGAGTCCTTCGTCCAGCGCATCGAATCCGCCGCCGCCGAGAACGCCCGCCTTGCAGAAGAGGTGGAAACCCACCAGGCAGAGGCGGAGGACCTCGCCGTGGAGATCGAGTCCCGCTCGGCCCGCCGCAACGAGCTGATCGAGGCGATCGACAAGGCGGAAGCCGAACTTGCCGAAGCCCGCCGCAAGCATGCCAAGGCCTCGGAGCAGCGGGGCAGGGAAGAGGTCGCGATCACGAAGATCGAACTCCGCCTCGAGAGCCTCGTCACCACCATCCTGGAACGCCATCAGGTGGAACTCGCGACCTTCGAGCCGGACGCCCACGCGCTGCTTTCCTGCATCGCCTCCCAGAAGTCGCAGCAGGCGCGCGGCGGTCGCCAGACCTTCGTCGAGAGCGAGGATGCCGAAGATGAAGAGCCGGCGATCATCGTGGTCGCTGCCTCCAAGGGCGAGGACGAGATCGAGTTGCCGCCGCCGATGACCGGCGAGCCGGATTGGTCCTTCGTGGAAGCCATCGTGGGCGA
>CAMLOZ010000419.1 GCA_946481625.1 uncultured Haloferula sp.
TGCCGCCTTGGCGCGGTTTGCCAAGTCCTCCAGAGCCGTGGCGGTCGGCTTGGAAGCCTCGGCGTCCATCCCGGTGGCCTCGCCGCGCGCGGCTTTCGCCTTTTCCCCGATGGCCATGAGTTCATCGACGAACCCGCTCGCTTGGCCGTCCTCCAGCCGGCCCTCGGAGGTGGCTTTCTCGATCACACGATAGATCTCGGCGTGGCGTTTCGCGAGCCGGGTATCCGGCTGCGCGTAGTAGTCGCCACCGAGCAAGCTGCCCCTACGGAAGGCCTCGAACTTCTCGCGTTGGCCGGCGAGTTCGGAAAGGTCGAAGAGCCGGGCCGTGCGGGCGTTCCGCGGCAGCTTGCCACGACCCTGCGCGTGGGCGGTCATGGCGACGGCGAGGAACAGGAGGATGAGGCGGGAGGGTTTCATGACGGCAAGTGATTGAATCAGAAACCTGTGGACCAAGGCAAGGTTGCGGGAGGGCCCTTCAGTCCTTTGCCCAGCGTTCCGCACTCCGCTGCAGCGTAAAGCAGCCCTTCAGCGAAGCCAGATCCCTGAACAGGGCCAAGGCCGCATAACCTGCGACAATGCTCATCGGCGGTCCTCCTTTCTGCGCGATCACGAGTGTTATCAGCAGACCCACGGAAATCCAAAGTCCATAGACTGCCATACGCCCGGACTTTGACGCCATGAATGCGCGGCGGACAGCAAGGGCGGAATCGGCGGCGAGAAACATCTCCTCCTTCTCCGACATGGCGCGCAGTTGAAAGAAACCGATGACGATCCCGAGCAAAGCGCCAAGACCAATGAGCGGAAGTCTGCCTGATGAATCGGGAAGGGCGAGGGCGGCAATCACGATCATCGCCGTAATGGCGATCATCAGCAGATTCGTAGCGGGTCTCAGGCTCTGGTGCATCCGTCTCTCTCACCTTCTAGAAGAGGCGAGGATCGCAGGCGATGACTTTTGCAGAGACGGAAGCGAGCAGCGTGCAGGCCTATCAAACAAAAATCGGCCGACCCAAGAGAGGGCGGCCGATTTATCGGATAGAGCTGTGCGATGGCTGCGCGGGAACTCAGCTTCCCTCCTCGTCCTCTCCCCCATGGTTGAGGATGAACTGCAGGTCTTCCAGGCCGAGGTTCGAGGCGAAGCCTTCATCGCCGAGCACATTGGTGACGAGCTGGGTCTTCTGGTGCTGGAGGATGCGGATCTTCTCTTCCACGGTGTCGCGGGTGAGCAGGCGGTAGGCGATGACCTTGTTCTTCTGACCGATACGGTGGGTACGGTCGATGGCCTGGTTTTCCACCGCCGGGTTCCACCACGGATCGTAGAGGATGACGTAGGAAGCCGAGGTCAGGTTCAGGCCTGCGCCACCGGCCTTCAGCGAGAGCATGAAGACGGACGGATCCTTGGTCGTCTGGAAGCGCTCGATCTCGCCCTTGCGGTCCTTCGTCTGGCCGGTGAGGTAGTGGAAGGGACGCGCTTCGAGTTCGAGGCGGGCCTTGATCAGGTCGAGCATCGAGACGAACTGCGAGAAGACGAGCACCTTGTGGCCTTCCTCGTGGAGCTGATCCAGCAGGTAGAAGAGCGACTCCATCTTGGCGGACTCTTCCTTGAGATACTTCGGATCGATCAGGCCGGGGTGGCAGCAGATCTGGCGCAGGCGCATGAGGCCTTGCAGGATCGCAAAGGAGTTCTTCTTCACCGCCTCGTCGGAATCGAGTCCGAGCAGGGCCTTCTGGATGCGCTTCAGCTCGGCCTTGTAGAGCTCCTGCTGGATGTTCTCCATCTTGGAGTAAACCTCTTCTTCCGTCCGCGGCGGCAGGTCCTGGGCCACCTGCAGCTTGGTGCGGCGGAGCAGGAAGGGCCGCAGGCGGGCGGCGAGGCGGTTCTGCGAGAGCGGATCCTTGCGCTTGTCGAAGCGCTTCTTGAAGTAAGCGCGGCTGCCGAGCACGCCCGGCATGGCGAAGGCCATGAGCGACCACATGTCGAGCAGGCGGTTCTCGATCGGGGTACCGGTGAGGACCAGGCGGTTCGCGGAATCCAGCTCGCGGGCGCACTTGGCGGCCTTCGAGTCGGGGTTCTTGATCTGCTGGCCTTCGTCGAGGATCGTGGTGAGCCACTTGATCTCGTTGAGCAGGTCGCCGCAGACACGGAGCTGGGCGTAGTTCAGCACCAGCATGTCGATGTCCTCCTGGGTCTCCTTGACGTCGAGGTCCTCGCGGTTGCGCAGGACCTTCACGCGGATGCCGGGAGCGAACTTCACGGCCTCGCTCGCCCACACGTCCAAGACGGACTTCGGACAGACGACGAGCACCGGGCGGTGCGCTTCCTTGTTCTTCTCCGCCTCTTCCATCAACCACAGCACGTAGGTCAGCGACTGGATCGTCTTACCGAGACCCATGTCGTCGGCGAGGATGCCGCCGAAACCGTTGGTCGCGAGGTAGGCGAGGAAACGGAAGCCATCGACCTGATAGGGTCGCAGCGTCGCGTTCAGCTTGCTCGGCACGTCCGGGAGCACCTCGATCTGGATGTCGCCCGCGCGGTCCTTGATGCGCTTCCAGGCCTTCGGATCGAAGACATCGGCGGCCTTCGGATCGGCAAGCTGCAGCGCGTGCATGCGGTGCGTCTCTCCGGAAAGGTCGAAGGGGTCGAGCCCGAGACGGGTGACCGCCTCGCGCTGGTCGGCATCGAGCTTGATCTCGAGGCGCATCCACGAGCCATCCTCCATCCGCACGTAACCGCCGCGGGCGGCAACGAGCTGCCGGATCTGGGCCTTGGAAAGATTCACGCCCTCCACATCGATCACGATGCGCAGGTCGAACCAGTCGATCTCCTGGTTGATCACCTCGAAGCGGACCGCGGCGGTGACCGGATCGTTGAGGATCGACTTCAGGCGCAGGTCGATGTCGAGATCCACGGACTCCGGCATCGCCTTGATCCACTCCGCGAACTTCTCGGGGAATTGCTTGGTGATGCGCGATTTGAAGGCCAGCAGCTTCTCGTCGTAGGTCAGACCCATCTCCTCGAGGAGACGGGGCACGGGGTAAAGTTCCTCACGGGCGAAGCGCAGGAGCTGCTTGCCCTTGAGCGGGGCCTGCTCGACCAGCTCCCAGCCTTCCTTGGTCAGGCGCTCGGTGCGGCGTTCCTTCGACTCGATCGCGGTGACATCGATGACCAAGTGCTCGGTTTCCGCCGCGGTCAGGCCGGCGACCAGCTTGAGTTCGAACTTCGGCTTCAGCTCGAGATCGACGACGCGCTTCTTGAGCGATTCGGGCAGCGAGGCACCGATCTTGCGCAGGAATTCCACGCCTTCCAGCGAGTCGATCACGCGCTTCGGGATGAGGTAGCGCGGCATCACTTCCGTCTCCTCCAGCCAGCGCGGCGGCCCGGGGAACACGGTTTCGTCGGATTGGTAGAGCTCCTTGCGACCCGGCAGCATGCGCACCGAGTGCGAGACGTTCTCGCCGCCGGCCGTCACCAGTTGCAGCGCGAAGCTGTTCGGATCGTACGGATCGTCCTCGCAGACCCACCTCAGGGCCTCGCCCACCACCTTGAACTCGCGCTCGTCGAGGTTCACCAGATAGCCCTTCAGGGCCGGCTGGCGGAAGACGCGGTTCATGAAGCGGCAAGCCTCTTCCTGATCGAAGTCGAAGGTGATCTCGTTCTGCTCGCGGTAGTAGGAGAGGAAGTGCTCCCACAGCACCTGGCTGGAGGCATCCATGCGCAGCGCGGCCTGGTGGTGCATCTGCACGAGGCGCTCGATGTCGCCCTTCTCGCGGATCTGGAGCCAGAGGCCGTTGCCTTCCTTCACCTCGATGCGCGCCTCGTTGATCGTGGCCACCAGGCGGAAGGCGACTTCCACCGGGGGATCCTGCGGCGGGCGCTCGTTGACCTGCTCGATGCGGTCGTACCAGGAGGCCACCTCCCGCTCCTGCTCCCAATCCGCCATCTTCTTCTGAACGTGCGCCAGATCGGTGATCACGTTCATGAACTCCGGGTAAGGGAGCTTCTTCTTGTAGAAGGCGTAGGCGAGATAGTTCCAGAATTCGAGGATGTCGCCCGGCGGCATCGGCCACAGCTCCAGCGGCTCGTAGGTGGTGATCTCCCACCGCGGCGTGATGCGGACCATGTCGTGGTCGTGCAATTCCCTCT
>CAMLOZ010000420.1 GCA_946481625.1 uncultured Haloferula sp.
TGGTACGATCCATCCCGTACTTTGCCCGCCCTGAAAACCAACTCGGTCGAGCCGATGTGAGCGCCGTCCGCGGTTCCGCCGGAGACCTCGCAGGCGGCTTTCACACAGGTCAGATGCTGGCGCATGAGTCCCGGCTTGGGGCGCTTGCCGCGGATGTTCGTCATGCGGAAGGGCTGGCCCGTGACCATGGCAAGCGAGAGCGCGGTACGGAGCATCTGCCCGCCACCGGAACTGCCGTCGAGTTGGATCGGTTTCATGGGGAATGGGAGAGAAGAAGGGGCACGGGACGCACCCCCTCCTTGTTAGTCGTCGGCCGCGGCCTCGTCCTTGACCACGAAGCGAGCCTGCAGGCTGGCGACCGTCTCGGCGAGCCCGGCGCTTTCCACGCTGCGGAGCACTTCCGGAAAGCTCTTGTAAGCATCCGGCGCCTCGTCGATCGGGTACTTGCGGCAGTTGCTGAGGATGTCCTCGCGGTCGAAGTCCGCATCCACGGCCATCTGGTCGAGCGTGCGGGCCGCGTGTTTGCGGCCCATGCGCCGGCCGGCACCATGGTTCACGGACCATGCGGTGCGCTCGGCACCGGCACGGGCGACCATGACCACCGAGCCGTCGCGCGGGTTTCCCGGCAACAGGATCGGGTGACCGGTCTTCTCGAAGGGCGTTCCCGCCAGCGAAAAGTGGCCGCCCGGGATCGCGCGTGTCGCGCCCTTGCGGTGGACCCAGGACTTCCGGCCATCGACGACTTCTTCCCGCGCGATATTGTGGGAGATGAAGTACACGAGCTGCCCCTTCGCTCCGGGCAGGACCTCCTGGAAGGCCTCCAGCACGAGCGCGTTGATCAGCAGGTGGTTCACCGTCGCGAAGTTCGCGCCGAGCGCCATGTCCTCGAGGTAGGCATCCGCCTCCGGAGTTCCGAGCGGGGCATAGACGAGCTGCTTGTCCGCGCCCGGGAAGGGCGTGGACCAGGTGCGGAACTTGTTCTCCAAGTCCCGGAACTGGCCCTGTGCGAGCAGGTTTCCGAAACCGCGTGATCCGCAATGGCTGAGGAAGGACACGTGGCCGTCCCTGAGGCCGAAGGATTTCGCCGTGTCGCGCGCCCAAGGCCGGTCCGTGATGCGGGTGATCTCGCACTCGCCGAAGTGGTTGCCGCCACCGTAGGATCCGAGCTGGCCGAGCTTCTCGGCGAAGTTGCGGATGCGACCTTGCGCCAGGATCCAATCCAGGCGGCTACGAAGGGCATCGTAGGTCCCGTCGTGGCCGGTATGGGTGGAGTCCTCGCAGCGGATCGCCCACTCGGGCGGGATTCCTAGCGCCTTGCACACCCGCGCCGTCGCGCCCTCCGTCACGGCGGGCACGCCGGTCAATTCGTCCACGTGCCGGGCTTTCTTCACCGAGCGCTGGCCCTTGCCCGCGCCCGTCGGCGTGCGCTGGACGATCGCTTCGATGAGGGCACGGCGGACCTTCTTGTCCTTGATCGCGTCCTCCGGGATGTCGAGCTGGAGCAAGCTCATCGAGCACTTGATGTCCACGCCCACCGGGCCCGGGTAGATGTGGGTCGGCGATACCATCACGCAGCCGACCGGCGCGCCGTAGCCGGCGTGGCCGTCGGGGTTCAGGATCACGTCCGTCACGCCCGGAGCCATCCGCGAGTTCACCGCCTGCTGGAGACAGGTTTCGTCGAAGGAATCGCGGATCGCGTCGGTCCCGACCACGGTGATCGGCTTGCCGGCATCTCCGGGCAGGGGCAGGAAGCCGAGGGCCTCGTCGGTTTTGTGGATGGTGTGCATGGAATTTGGAGAGGAGACTCGTTGGAAAGGGGGCATCGTGACAAGGGTTGCAAAGACAGGAGCGCGTCTACATTCCGCCACGGACCTTGCGGTCCGGCGGGACTTGGTTTACCCGCACGGGTTTTCACCCACTATCTCTTTAAGATGGAGTCTTTACTGCATTCACGATGAAGTTGGAGAACGGCGACAAGAATCTGTGAAACGTATTTACCTGCTCTATCCACTGAGCTACCGGGGCCGTATTTGGTGGCCCGGGCCGGACTCGAACCGGCGACCTGGTCCTTATCAAGGATGTAGTTCCACGGGCATTCGCCGTGTTGAATCTTGTTGGAAGGGAACCGCGACAAAGTTTGGAAAGATCCGTGATGACTGCTCTACCGTCTGAGCTACCCGCCGGAGCGGGGTTGGATTCGAACCAACGACCGGTGTAATCTTTCCCGCATTCGCGGAAAGTTGTTGGAAAGTGAATCGCGACAAGGAACGGGAAGACGGTTTTTCTCACTGCTCTACCTGGCTGAGCTACCCGCTGGAGCGGGACCGGATTCGAACCGGCGACCAATGGATTAGGATGTAGTCTTCCCTGCATTCGCGAAAGAGGCCGCCGGCAAGGATTTGTCGAGACGTTACAACCGACGAGCTGCCACTGCTCCACGCCCGCTTTCGCGGTGGCGGGATTCGAACCCGCGGCCTTCGGTTTCCGATGTAGTCCCGCGCGCATCCGGCGGTGCTAAGAATTTGCCGTCGCGGCGGCGAGGATTGGTGAGACGGCTTGGCTGTTACGCCTAACGGTTGGTGGTACGTTGTAGTCTCACGGGTATCCGCCGCGACGGCAAAGGGGTCATGCGATTTTCATGCGTTCATTGAGAGGTTGGGTGTTGATCTCGCGGATCCAGTGATCGCTTCCATCGGCCCCGGCCGCGAAGGCGGCGATGAGGTCGAAGACAGTGTCGCTGAAGCCGCCGATGTTCAGGATGTCCTTGCGGTCGGGTGCCTGCGTCGTGGTGTTCGGCACCAGGTCGATGCAGACCAGGCGAGCCTTCGGGTTGCGGGTCTTGAGCTTCTCCCATTCGGTCATCACCGCGGTTCCGCGGCCCGCCTTCGGGTCGGCCCAGGACTCGTTGTCGGAGACGAAGATCACGAGGTCCGGCGCGGCCTTCTCCGCGTTGAGCTTCGCCAGCGGTGCGGAGCAGTTGGTTCCGCCGCCGCCGATCTTCGCCAGCTTGGTCGCGTTCGTCATCACGGAGTCGCGCGGGTTGAGCCGGAGATCCACGACGCCGCACTCGAAGGGCAGGACCTGTGCATCGCGATTCTTCCGGAGGAAGGCCGCGGCGACCAAGGCCGCCACGTCGATGCACCGCACCTTCGAGCTTGAGCCCTTCCGGTAGCCGGTGATCGGGAAGCTCATCGAGCCGGACACGTCCGGGCAGACGACGACCTTGCCGTTGATCTCCGGCACATTGCTGATCGCGACTTCCATCGCGTCCTGAAGGGCTTCCTTCAGGACCTTCGGCATTCCGGCATCGGTGTTGAGGTAGGCGACCATGAGCTGGTAGGGGAATGCCCGGGCGCGACGGATCTTCTCCGGATCGGACAACCGCTTGGCGAGTAGCCCGGCGACATGCCCGTCCTTCAGTGCGTTGTGGCGTAGGAAGGTGTTCAGGTTCATCCGCGTGGCCTGCCAGGAGGCGGTCACGGCGATGGCGGTCCATTCCTTCTCGCCCAGTTCCAGCGCGGTGAGCATCTGGAACGGAACGTCCGGAACATTGCCCTCGCGGGTGGTCTTCCAGTCCTCGAAGTGCTGCAGCGTCTGCGGCAGCGATTCGGTTTGGTACGCCTTTCCTAGTAGCCATGCGTAGAAGGCCTCGCGGCCGGCATCGGCCGGGCGCGGGTGGACCATCTTCACGACATCCGCCAGGGAGGGCGAGTTGCCCACGGTGGCGTCGATGAGCTGGCGTTCCGTGGCACGTTCGAACCACTGCCGGACCAGGCGCTTCGGCGCGGAACCGAGCGACTTCCGCCCGGTCACGCCGGAGCGCAGGATCTGCACGAAGTTCCGAAGCATCTTCCCGTTGTCGATGACTTGCGGGAAGATCTCGGCGAGCCGGTCGAGATCGCGGGTGGCGAGCACCGCGCAGAGCAAGGCAGGCATGTCCTTCATGTAGCCCTTGCGCCGGGCGTAGAGCGCCGTCCGCGCCAGGAAATCCGTATCCACCTGCCGGGCCGCGTCGAGCACTCGGTCGAGCTGGAGTTCCGGCGAGGCGTAATAGGTCCGGCCGAAGCATCCCGTCACCGCCATCCGGGCCAGCGCCGCTTCGGGCGAAAGCTCGTAGGCAACCCCAGATCGG
>CAMLOZ010000421.1 GCA_946481625.1 uncultured Haloferula sp.
CGGTCAGCATCGGCCGTCGCCTGATGGATCCGCTGGCGGAACTGGTGAAGATCGATCCGAAGGCGATCGGAGTGGGACAGTATCAGCACGACGTCGACCAACGAGCACTCAAGGCCAGCCTCGACGACACGGTCATCAACTCGGTGAACGCCGTGGGCGTCGAACTCAATACGGCCTCGAAGCAACTTCTCGCCTACGTCTCCGGCCTCAATGCTTCCCTTGCCGAGAACATTGTCGCCTTCCGCACCGAACATGGTGGTTTCACCTCGCGCGACGAGCTCAAGAAGGTGCCGCGCCTCGGTGAAAAAGCTTTCGAGCAGGCCGCGGGATTCCTTCGCATCCGCGACGGCAAGCACCCGCTGGATGCATCCGCGGTCCACCCGGAGCGCTATGCCCTCGTGGAGCGCATGGCGGCCGATGTCGGCTGCGAGGTCGCCGAACTGATGGCCAACGAGGCCGCTCGCAAGAAGATCGATCTCAAGAAATATGTCGATGGTGACGTGGGTCTCCCGACCCTTCAGGATATCCTCTCCGAACTCGCCAAGCCCGGCCGTGACCCGCGCAAGCAGTTCGAGCTATTCTCATTCGCGGAAGGCGTCGACAAGCCATCCGATCTCAAGGTCGGCATGAAGTTGCCCGGCATCGTCACGAACGTCACGGCATTCGGTGCCTTCGTGGATGTCGGCGTACACCAGGACGGCCTCGTCCACGTCAGCCAGTTGGCGGACCACTTCATCCGCGATGCGAACGAGGTGGTAAAGGTCGGCCAGAAGGTCAACGTCACCGTCATGGAAGTGGACCTGCCGCGGAACCGCATCGGACTCTCGATGAAGTCGAAGCCGGACATGGAGCCGCGCCGTGCGCCGGCCGGTGGCGGTGGCGACAACCGCGACCGCGGGCCGCGCCCCGAGCGCCGCGATTCCCGCCTGCAGCAGGGTGGGGGTGGAAACAACGACTGGTTCAGCCAGGCGATGAACCAAGCGAAGAGGAAATAGCTTTTTCGTCGAACATTCCGTAGGCGCGGTGGTGACACCGCGGAAGGGAGGGTTGGTGATGTGATACCGGAGATCGCTTCCGCGTTCTCACGAACGCGCCTACGACTTGTTGGGCGCGGGCAGGATCATGCGCCGAGAAATCCCGTCAGCGGACTGGTCGCCGAGGCCGCATCGGTCGGTTCCGGTAGACCCATCTCGTAAGCATCCCGGCCCGCTTCCACGGCCTTCTTGAATGCAATCCCCATGCGCGACGGGTCCGAGGCGATCGCGATCGCGGTATTCACCAGCACCGCGTCCGCGCCGAGTTCCATCGCCTCCGCGGCGTGGCTCGGAGCTCCGAGGCCGGCATCCACGACCACCGGCACGATGGCTTGCTCGATGATGATACGGATCTGGTCGCGGGTTACCACGCCCTTGTTCGAGCCGATGGGGGCGCCGAGCGGCATCACCGTGGCCGTGCCAGCTTCCTGCAGGCGCTTCGCCAGCACTGGATCGGCATTGATGTAGGGCAGCACGGTGAAGCCTTCCTTCACGAGAATTTCCGCGGCCTTCAGCGTTTCGATCGGATCGGGCAGCAGGTAGGTCGGATCGGGATGGATCTCCAGCTTCACCCACTTCGGCAGGCCGGCGGCGGCGGCAAGGCGCGCCAGACGAACCGCCTCCTCGGCATTCATCGCTCCGCTGGTGTTCGGCAGGATCAGGTATTTCTCCGGATCGATGAAATCGAGGATGTTCGCGTACGGGTCGCCGCTGCCCGAGAGATCGGCTCGGCGCAGGGCCACGGTCACGATCTGGGTCCCGGAGGCCGCGAGGGCGTCGCGCATCGCCTCGTTCGAGTGAAACTTGCCAGTCCCGACAAAGAGGCGGGAAGAAAACTCGCGACCGGCGATGATGAGCGGCTGGGACATCCGCGGCGGAATGTAGGAGAGCCGCCCCCGCATGCAAGCGGCGGTTGAGGCTTCGCCCATGGATACGGATCAAACCGTCACCGCGACCGTCCGGCTCTCCACTTCGTGCCATTCATGCGGGATGTCGCGCATGATCAGGGCGTGGTCGAAGACCGCGCTGCCCGCCGGAAACACCGAGCGATCGTCGAAATAGGACGACTCCACCTTCGAAACCGCCAGCGGCTGCACCTCCCAGCGCTGCGTATCCAAGCGGATCCCATCCAAGCGGCAGCAATCCTTGGTCACCGAGAACCCGACGCTGCCCGGTTGAAAGAAAGCCGAGGAGTCATCGAGCGAGCCGAAGCAGGAATCGGCGGGAAACTCCGTGGACTCATGGGCGCTCAGGCGTAACGTCATCCCGCCGTCGCGCGACTTGACCGCCATCTCGATCTTGCCGCCTTCATCGGTCACGAGAAAGTCCGCGAGGTGATGTTCTCCGGGGAAGATACGCCCTCCCGCCAGATGATTCGCCAGCGAGCCGGTATCGCGCCGCGGGATAAATACCCCTTCGCGCGGAATCCCCTCCTCATCCTCCCAAAGCACCGCGATCCGGTGCGCGGCATTCTCGCTGGTGATGCCCGCCCACACCGGCAGGACCTGCGGCCGGATGCCTTCCAAGCGGATCAGGCAGATCCCCGCGATGGCATGGCCGTGATGGAGCTTCGGGCGAAAGCCTCCTGGCAGCAGCGCGGCAATCACCGCTGGATCGACCCGGTAATTCACGAGCAGACGGCGGCGGATCAGGCCGGTAATGAGGGGGAGGCTTAGCATGCCAAAGCCCATGAAAGCAGAAAGCCGCGGGATGTCCCGCGGCTTTCATGGAATTTTGTGTGAAGCCGTTCCGGCTCAGGCCGGAATCAGGTCCTTCACCGCCTCGCGTTCTTCGAGCAACTCGTTGATCGTGGCGTCGATCTTGCCTTGGCTGAATTCGTCGACCGGCACGCCGTCGACCACTTCCCAGGTGCCGTTGGTCACCGTGCGGATCGGCATGGAAGCCATGATCCCCTTGGCGATGCCGTAGTGGTTGCCATCGGAATAGACCGCCACGCTGTGCCAGTCGCCGGCCGGGGTGGGATTGACCAGGCTGACCACGGTATCGATGGCCGCGTTCGCGGCGGAAGCGGCGGAGGAGGCTCCGCGCGCCTTGATGATCGCCGCACCGCGCTGCTGCACGGTGGTGATGAAATCGCCCTTCAGCCATGCGTGGTCGGAGATGACCTCGGTCGCGGACTTGCCGCCGATCTTAGCATTCGTGAAGTCGGGATACTGGGTCGCGGAGTGGTTGCCCCAGATGCAGAGGTTGGTCACCTCGGAGTGATGGGTGCCGGACTTTTTCGCGAGCTGGCTCTTGGCGCGGTTCTCGTCGAGGCGGGTCATGGCGAAGAAGCGGTCCTTCGCCACGCCGTCCGAATTCGCCGCGCAGATCAGCGCGTTCGTGTTGCAGGGATTGCCGACCACCAGCGTGCGCACGTCGGAGGCGGCGTTCTTCGCGATCGCCTGGCCTTGGCCGGTGAAGATCTTGCCGTTGATCCCGAGCAGGTCGCCGCGCTCCATCCCCGCCTTGCGCGGCACCGAGCCCACCAGCAGCGCCCAGTTGGTGCCGCGGAAGCCTTCATTGAGGTCGGCGGTCGGCACGATCTCTCGCAGCAGCGGAAAGGCGCAGTCGTCGAGCTCCATCACCACGCCCTCGAGTGTCGGCAGGGCCGGCTCGATTTCGATCAGCCGCAGATTCACCGGTTGGTCGGGACCGAAGAGGGCTCCGGAGGCGATGCGGAAAAGCAGGGCATAGCCGATCTGGCCGGCGGCTCCGGTGATGGAAACGGTGATGGGTTCTTTCATCTTTGGCTGCGAAACGTGAGCGCGAGTCTGTGCCGTACCGGCGCTTGCGGTCAACCGTTGACGCCATCTTCCGGCCACGCAGACACGTGGATTTTTTGCTGTCCGGGATGCTTAAGGAATGCTAATCAATCCGAACCGGATGGCGGCACCGCGGAAAAAGAAGACATCTCGCGTGAAGTTGAAGCGATTGGAGGCCCAGACCCGGGTCATCTGCACCTTCAACCGTATCGTTTTCGGTGTGATGGCACTGGTCCTGGCGATGGCCGTCGTGGCCTCGGCACTGCCCCAGCGCCGCCGCCTGACCGAACTCGAGGACAAGCTCCAGCGCGTGCTCGCGGAGGAGCAGAA